>NZ_LFJB01000030.1:0-51636 GCF_006658625.1 Bradyrhizobium sp. UNPF46 | reverse complement strand
GATGAATCGTCATCGCGCTTTAGGTTGTTGTTTGCGCATGATCTTTCCGGAAAACCGCTTCGCACTTTTCCGGATCATGCTTTAGGACTGATCCGACCATGGATCTAAGTCTGCCAGATCGGCCTCTCCCGCACGCCATCCGCCGCTCGGCAATGACGATCATGTGGGCGTGCACCGCCGTTCTCATGATCGGCCTGTTCGTGGTCATGGCCCGCGAGCCGTTCGAATACGTGGACGATCTTGCGTGGCTTTACCGGCTCGGCAATCAACGATTCGCCGAAATCCCCTTTAGCCCGGCTTGGATGGACGGCAGCCCGTTCTATCGGCCAGGTGCGGAGCTCTTGCTGAAACTGCTGCATTCCGCCTTTGGCTGGCATCTTTTGCCCTACCGGATCGTCCAATTTGGCGCTTTGCTCTTACTGTTGTGGACGACATCCGTCGCGGCGGCGCGGCTAGACCCGCCGGGTTCAACGGTTCCACTGCTTGCCGTTTTTCTGATCGGATCTCCGTTCATATCGGGGTCGGTCATATGGCTGAGCGAATTGCCTCACATTGTCGTTTTGATCTGCTTTGCGGCGGGTCTGGCTGTTGTCTTCTCTTCGCGGAGCGAAGGCATGAAGCTGACTCTGTGCGCCATCCTGTTTGTGGCGGCTCTCTCGATGAAGGAGAACGGCCTAGCTCTGCTGGTTTTCTACCCTTTTCTTGCGGCGTCTTTGCCGGTTAGGGCAACGCTGGTTTTCGGAGCCATCACGCTCGGATATTTCGCGATGAGAGCCGCGACCATCGGCCACGGAATGGGTCTGGCCAACGCGAGCCCGGTCGATATTCATTCCTATGTCGTCAACATCGCGTCACAGGTCATCGCGCTTTGGACTCGCCTGACCAAATGGGGAGAGCCGATACACGAACTTCGCTACGAGACTCCCCTGCAATTGGCATCGACTGCCTTGATCGCATTGCTATTGCCGAAATGGCGAAGCAGACCGGCGATATTGCTCCTCATTGTCGCTCTTGGCTGCGCAGTTTTCTCCTACGCCTATGCGAGGGATCGTCATTTGGCGCTGCCGGCGCTTGCCTACGGCCTGCTGCTCGCCATGGCGACGTCTAGTCAGCGGATTCGCTGGTTACCCGTTCTTGTCTGGATGGCCTGGTCCGTGCAGGCAGCACTTACGGTCCGGGATGTGCACAGAGCCTCCGTTGACCTGATCGAGCGAGTCTATCGCCCGAACGTCACGCCACCGATGCCGGCCCTTCCCGTGCATGTATGGGAAATAGCAAGGTCAACAGCACTCTCCCTGAGAAACTAGGCACTGAAGCATAGCGAATGCGAGGCTTCAGGCGAATTCGTGTCAGCATCCGCTCTTGAGCCGTGTTTGGTTATTGTCACATAGTTCGACGGCGTTCCGATCTCGATAGCCATGGAATTCGTCGCCGGGCCCAGACCGATAGCCACGTCACTTTAGGCGGAGACGTGCCGGCCCCGCCGACCGAGATGCACTCAGACAATGGAAATCTGATAAGAATTCCCGAGAACGGATACGATCCTGCAAGGACAAATGGCGCGCGAGCGCGTGCGGCGAGGAGCCCAATGCAACAACCGAGCGGAAACGAGCAAAATGCCGATCAGATCGCCTATTGGAACGGCCCGAGCGGGCAGCGCTGGGCCGATCGCCATGCGGCGCAGGAGAGCCTGCTCGGCCCCATTGCCGAGGTGCTGATCGACCGCGCCAAGCCGAAGCCGGGCGAGCGTATCCTCGATGTCGGCTGCGGTTCGGGGGCGACGACTTTCGCATTTGCGAAGGCAGTGGCGCCTGACGGTTTTGCACTCGGCCTCGACGTGTCCGAGCCGATGCTGTCGCAGGCACGCGCGTTTGCGCCCAAGGGGTTGCCGCTCGATTTCGTGCTGGCGGATGCCACCGTCTACCCATTCGAGCCGGCGAGCTTCGATCTGCTCGCCTCGCGCTTCGGCGTGATGTTCTTTGCCGATCCCATCGCGTCCTTCGCCAACCTGCGCCGCGCGCTGAAGCCCTCAGGGCGGCTCGCCTTTGCCTGCTGGCGCGAGCCGAAGGAAAACCCGTGGATGATGGCGCCGTTGATGGCGGTCTACAAGCATGTGCCGAAGATGCCGCCGGTCGGACCGGAGGAGCCGGGCCCGTTCGCCTTCGCCTCGGAAGAGCGCGTGACGCGCATCCTGAAAGGCGCGGGATTCGTGGACGTGGCGATGGAGCCGCACGATCTGCCGATGGATGTCGCGATCGGCGGCGGTCTCGACGCGGCGGTCGACGGCGCGCTCCAGATCGGCCCGGCCAGCCGCGCGCTGCAGGGGCATCCGCCGGAGACATATGAGGCCGCAAAAGCCTCGATCCGCGAGATGCTCACGCCGTTCCTGAAGGAGCAGAGCGTGGCGCTGCAGGGCGCGATCTGGATCGTGACGGCGAAGGCGACGTAAAGCGCAATGAGATTCGGATGGTTCGTCATCGCGCTTCAGGTTGTTGTTTGCGCCTGATCTTTCCGGAAAACCGCTTCGCACTTTTCCGGATCATGCTTTAGGATGCGTCATCCGAACTGCGCGTGAGCGGACATGCCGAGTGACGCAAGGCCGGGTGCGCTGGCAGGCGTGGACCGGAGGGGAGACGCTCAACGTCATGGCCGACTGCCGGGCGTGCAGCTCGGGCGCGCGGTGGCCGCTCTGGCCGTATTCTACTTTCACACGCATCTCGCGCTGATCTATTTCGACAAGTCGCAGCTCGTCACCTGGAAATTTCTGGCCGATCACGGAGCCGACGGGGTCGATCTGTTCTTTGCCATATCCGGCTTCATTGTCTGCTACGTCTCGACGGCGCCGGGTTACACGCCCCTAAGTTTCCTCGCCAAGCGCTTTTTCCGCATCTACCCCCTCAACGCGCTGGCCACGCTGGTGATGATCGTTCTCTTCAGCCGCAGCATCGGGGGGCCGCCTCAAGAGATCGAGCTGGGGCGGATACTGCGGTCGCTCCTGATCGTTCCGCAAGCCACACCGATGAACTCGGTCGGCTGGACACTCGAATACGAGGTGATTTTCTACCTCGTCTCCGCAGTGCTCATCCCGCTCGGCGGAGTCCGGCTGTTGCTCGTCTGGTGCGTCGCGGCTGCCTGGGTCGGGCGCGCGATCGAGCCTCAACCTCCGATCATCGCCCGTTTCGCTGACGGCCATTATGCCGACTTCGCCGCGGGCGTGTTCGCCTACATGATGATCGCACGGCTCTCCCCGCGCTGGAGCTCCAGTCTGGGGCTTCTGGCGCTCGCGGCCGGTGCGTATGTTTTCGGTCCGCGATTGACGGTATGGGCAACCCCCATGGCGTGCTGCCTGGCCGTCGCCGGCCTGGCGCTTCTGCCGGCGGCGCCGCGCTTGCTGGTCAAGCTTGGCGATGTCTCCTATGGCCTTTATGTGTGGCACTGGCCGGCATTCATGTTCTTGCCGTGGCTGGCGGCCTGGCTGCACTTCGACAAGGCGAATGGCGAGATCTGGCGCTGGGTCATGCTCGTGGTGGTCATCGCGATCGCGTCGGCGTCCTGGATCTTGCTCGAGCGTCCGATCAATCGCTGGGCGGCGCGTTGGCTGGCGCGACGTTCAAAGAACGGCGTCATTGCGGGCGCGGCCAGCTCCGACGTGACAGCTTAGAGCGTTTTCGAGCGAAGTGGACACCGGTTCGCGTGAAGAAAACGCGTTAAAACAAGAATCTAGAGCTTCGGTTCTGATTCAATCAGAACCGAAGATGCTCTAGCGGCACGTGGCGGACACGCTTGTCCCGGACGACAACGGTGGCCGGAGCCGGCCAAACAATGCCTCACACCACATCATCCGGTGCCAGCGCGCAGCCGTTGTCGGGATGGGTCTCGATCTGCAGCGTGGTGTGGCCGATGCGGAACGATGCCTTCAGCAGCTGCGCGGTCCCCATCAGGAAGGCGTCGTCCGTGCCGGCGGGCATGACGAGGTGGCAGGTCAGCGCCGTCTCGGTGGTCGAGATCGGCCAGACATGGAGGTCGTGGATCGCCGAGACGCCCGGACGCGCGAGCAAGAACGTCCTGATCGCGGCGAGGTCGGTGCCCCTGGGCGCAGCGGCCATCGACATGTCGACGGAGCCGCGCAACAGGCTGGTCGTGCTCCAGAGGATGGTGGCGCAGATGACGAGGCTGGTGATGGGATCGAGCCAGAGCCAACCGGTCCAGATGATCAGCGCGGCCGAGATCACGACGCCGAGCGAGACCGCGGCGTCGGCGGCCATGTGCAGGTAAGCGCCTTCGATGTTGATGTCGTCCTTGCGCCCGCTCGCAAACAGCATCGCGGTGAAGCCGTTGATGAGAATGCCGATGCCGGCGACCACCATCACGGTGACGCCTGCGATCGGCTCAGGCTCGCGCAGGCGCAAAATCGCCTCCCAGCCGATCGCGCCGGTTGCGACCAGCAGGAACACCGCGTTCGCCAGCGCCGCCAGGATGGTGGAAGCGCGAAAGCCGTAGGTGAAGCGGCCGCTCGGCGCGCGCCGGGCCGCGATCGAGGCGCCCCAGGCGATGACGAGGCCGAGCACGTCGGACAGATTATGGCCGGCGTCGGCGAGCAGCGCGGTGGAGTTGCCGATATAGCCGTAGACCGCTTCGGCCACGACCAGCGCGGTGTTCAGCGAGATGCCGATCGCGAAGGCCTTGCCGAAATTGGCGGGCGCATGGACATGCGCGTGGCCAAGTCCATGATCATGGCTGTGGTCATGACCGGGTCCATGATCGTGGCTGTGGCCGGCATGATCATGGTGGTGATGGCCGTGGTGGTCGTGGCTACCCAAGTCTAGCGCTCCCCGGACGCCGCCAAATCAGGCGCCATTCTAGGCGTTTCGTGCGCCCCGTCACGCCGGAACAGCACGTAGAGCGCTGGCAGCACCAGCAATGTCAGGATGGTCGAGGAGATGATGCCGCCGATCACCACGGTCGCCAGCGGCCGCTGTACCTCCGCGCCGGCACCGGTGGCGAGCGCCATCGGCACGAAGCCGAGCGAGGCGACCAGCGCCGTCATCAGCACCGGCCGCAGCCGCGTCAGCGCGCCCTCGCGCACGGCATCGGCGACGGATCGCCCCTCGCTGCGCAGCCGCTCGATGAAGGCGATGATGACGAGGCCGTTGAGCACGGCGACGCCCGACAGCGCGATGAAGCCGACGCCGGCGCTGATGGACAAGGGAATGCCGCGCAGCAGGAGCGCCGCGACGCCGCCCGTGAGCGCCAGCGGCACGCCTGAGAACACCAGTGCCGCATCGGCCGCCGATCCCATGCCCATGAACAGCAGCAGGAACACCAGCAGCAGCGCGACCGGCACCACGATGGTCAGCCGCTTGGTCGCGGAGACCAGCTGCTCGAACTGGCCGCCCCAGCCGATGAAGTAACCCGGCGGCAGCTTGACCTTCTCGGCCACCGCCGCCTCGGCATCAGTGACGAAAGAGCCGAGGTCGCGCGCGCGGACGTTGGCGGTGACGACGATGCGCCGCTTGCCGTTCTCGCGGCTGATCTGGTTGGGCCCCGGCGTCGCGTCGACGGTCGCGACCGACGACAGCGGCACGTATCGCATCTGGGCGAGGGGAGAGGCGGCCAGCGCGGTTCGAATGGCTGTGCCGGAGCCGGCTTCCTCGCCGGGCGGCAGCGGGATCGGGATCGCCCTGATCGCCTCGAGATTGCCGCGCAAATGTTCCGGCAGGCGGACCATGATCTCGAAGCGTCGGTCGCCCTCGAACAGCTTGCCGGCCGACTTGCCGCCGACCGCGATCTCGACGATGCCCTGCACCTCACTGATGCTGAGGCCGTAGCGGGCGAGCGCCTGGCGGTCGAGGCGGACGGTCAGGATCGGCAGACCCGCGACCTGCTCGATCTTGACGTCGCTGGCGCCGCGGACGCCGCGGATCGCGGCCTCCACCTGCTTGGCGGCGCCCTGCAGGATGTCGAGGTCGTCGCCGAAGATCTTGACGCCGACGTCGCTGCGTACGCCCGAGATCAGCTCGTTGACGCGGAACTGGATCGGCTGGGAGAGCTCATAGGCGCTGCCGGGAATGTCGTCGGCGGCATGGTCGATGGCCTCGATCACCTCCGATTTCGGCTTGCCCGGGTCGGGCCATTCGGCGCGCGGCTTCAGCATGACGTAGCCGTCGGTCTGTGCCGGCGACATCGGGTCGGTCGCGATCTCCGCGGTGCCGATGCGGGTGAAGAACTCCTTCACCTCGGGAATCTGCATGATGCGCCTTTCCAGCGCCTTCTGCAGGTCGAGCGACTGCGTGAGGCTGGTGCCGGGAATCCGGATCGAGGCCAGCGCGACGTCGCCTTCGTCGAGGCTCGGAATGAACTCGCCGCCCATTCGCGACGCGGCGCCGCCGCTTGCGATCACGATGAGCGCGGCCATGATGGCGACCGCGCCCCGGTTGTCGATGGCAAGGCGGAGCAGGGGGAGATAAGCGCGCTTCGCCATCCGCATGAACAGGTTTTCGTGCTCGGACACCTTGCCGGTGACGAAGATGGCGACCGCCGCCGGCACGAAGGTGATGGAGAACAGCACGGCGGCGCCCAGCGCCATCAGCACGGTCAGCGCCATCGGTGTGAACATCTTGCCCTCGACGCCGGTCAGCGTCAGCACGGGCAGGTAGACCACGGCGATGATCATCGTCCCGAACAGGCTCGGCTTGATGACTTCACTGGACCCGCGCCGGATCGCTCGCGATCGCTCCGAGACTGTCAGCAGCCCGCCTTTCTCGCGCTGCGCCTCGGCCAGCATGCGCAGGCAATTCTCGACGATGATCACGGCGCCGTCGACGATGATGCCGAAGTCGATGGCGCCGAGGCTCATCAGGTTCGCGCTGACCTTGGTCTCGACCATGCCGGTGACGGTCATGGCCATGGAGAGCGGAATGACGCAGGCCGTCACCAGCGCGGCGCGGATGTTGCCGAGGATCAGGAACAGCACGGCGACCACCAGCGCGGCGCCTTCCAGCAAATTGTTCTTGACGGTGCGGATGGTGGCTTCGACCAGATCGGTGCGATCGTAGACGGTCCGCGTCACGACGCCGTCGGGCAGCGATTTGCCGATCTCTTCCAGGCGGGCCGCGACGCGGCGCGCGACCGTGCGGCTGTTCTCGCCGATCAGCAGCATGGCGGTGCCGAGCACGGTCTCCTCGCCATTGCGGGTCGCCGCGCCCGTGCGCAGATCGCGGCCCTCTGTGACCGTCGCGACATCCCTGATCCGGACCGGATTGCCGCCGCGCGAACCGATCACGATGTCCTGGATCTCGCCGATATTGCCGACCTGGCCCGGCGAGCGGACCAGATATTGCTCGCCGTTGCGCTCGATATAGCCGGCGCCGACATTGGCGTTATTGGCGGCGAGCGCCGTCATGACGTCGCGGAAGCCGAGCCGGTAGGCCATCAGCTTGCCGGGGTCCGGCAGCACGTGGAATTGCCGTTCGAAGCCGCCGATGGTGTTGACCTCGATGACCCCCGGCACGTTGCGAAGCTGCGGCTTGATGATCCAGTCCTGCACGGTGCGCAGATCGGTCAGCGAATAGTCGTGGCCGCCTTGCGTCTTCGCGCCCGTCTTCGCTTCGACGGTGTACATGAAGATCTCGCCGAGCCCGGTCGAGACCGGCCCCATCGCCACCTCGACCCCGGCCGGAAGCTGGTCCTTCACCTGCTGGATCCGCTCGCCGACGAGCTGGCGGGCGAAGAAGATGTCGGTGCCGTCCTTGAAGACGATAGTCACCTGGCTGAGGCCGTAGCGCGACAGCGAGCGGGTGTAGTCGAGCCTCGGCAGGCCGCCCATCGCGGTCTCGACCGGGAAGGTGATGCGCTGCTCGGTTTCCAGCGGCGAATAGCCGGGGGCGCGGGTGTTGATCTGGACCTGGACGTTGGTGATGTCAGGCACGGCGTCGATCGGCAGGCGCTGGAAATTCCAGGCGCCGAAGGCGACGGCGCCGAGCGCGAGCAGGAGGACCAGCCAGCGCTGTTGCAGCGAGACGGCGATGAGGCGCTCAATCATGTTCGGCCTCGCCCTTGCCCATCTCCGCCTTCACGACGAAACTGTTCTCCGCAACGTAGTGCTCACCGGCGGCAAGCCCCGCCTTGATCTCGACATGGCGCGGATCGGAATCGCCAAGCTCCACCGGGCGGGCTTCGATCTTGTCGCCGTCCTCGCGGACGAACACGATGGTCCTGTTCTCCAGCGTCTGGATCGCGCTTTTGCGAACGGCCACCGCGACATTGCGTGCGGCAAGGATCAGCTTGGCGGTGACGAACAGGCCGGGACGCAGCCGGCCTTCGGGATTCGCCAGCACAACGCGCGCCAATGCGGTCTGGGTCTCGCTGGAGCCGATCGGCGCCATGTAGGAGATCGTGCCCTTGATCTCGCCGCGGCCGTCGTCGGGATCGATCAGCACCTCGTCGTTGAGACGGACGCGCCGCAGATCCTGCCGGTAGATCGACAGATCGACCCAGATGGTGGAGAGGTCGGCGACCACGAAGGCCGGCTTCTGCTCGGAGGCGTATTCGCCGAGCGAGATCTGCCGCTCGATGATGGTTCCGGCAATGGGCGCCTTCAGCTCGTAGACGGTGAGGCTCTGGTTGCTCTCGATCGCGGCGAGCAGATCGTCCTTGCCGACCTTGTCGCCGATCCGCTTCTGGATCGATTTGGCGAGGCCCGGAAAGCGCGGCGTCACCTGCACCACGGCCTCCTGGTTGGCGCGCAGGATGCCGTTGAAGGCGAGCGTGTCGTTCAGCGTGGCGCTCGCGGCCTCCGCCAGCACCACGCCGGCCGCCGCCAGCTTGACGTCGGAGATGCGGATACGGTCGGCGCCGTGCTCGTCCTGCTCGACATGATCGTTCGGCTTCTTCGGTTCGGAATGCTCGGCGTGCTCGGCGGGCGCGACCTTGGCCGGGGCGAGCAGGGAATAGCCGTAAGCGCCGAGCGCAGCGGCAGCGATGGCGACGAGAATGGTCGAGGACGTCTTCATCGTGCGCTCTCCCGCGCCAGCGTGAAGGGATTGCCGACGAGGCCTTCGATGGTGGCGACACCGGCATGGAAATTCTGCAGCGCCTCCTGCTCGCGCAGCCGCGCCTGGGTGACGCTGGCCTGGGCGTCGAGCACCTCGAGCAGGGTGAAGCGGCCCTGGCCGTAGCCTTGCGAGATGGCCTCGGAGGCCTCGACGGCCTTGGGGATCGCGGTCTCGCGTAGCACCGCGAGCTCGCGCAGCGAGCCCTGCACCGAGTCGTAGGCGCGGCCGGCGATCACGATCAGCGTGTTGCGGTTGGCCTCGCGCTCGGCCTTGGTCTTGGCGAGGCTTTCCTGCGCCGAGAGGATGTTGCCCTGGTTCTGGTCGAACACGGGGATCGGCACCGACAGGGACAGCCTGACTGCATCGTCATTGGTGTCGTTGAAGTGGCGCCAGCCGGCGGCGATCCGCACGTCCGGATAGGGCTTGAGCCGCGCCAGCAAAAGCTCGGCATTGCGCTGGGCATAAACCGCGGTCCAGCGCACCAGCTGCGGATTGGCGTCGATGGCGGCGACCACCGCCTGGAACGCCGGAGGCTTGCCCATGGTGTCGAGCCGGCCGGAGACCTCGCCGTATTTGGCGTTGGGATCGCCCATCAGCACCGCGAGCTCGCGCCGGGCGCTCGCCAGGCTCGCCTTGAAGCGCTCGCGGTCGGCCTTCACCAGGGCGGAGGCGACTTCGGCGCGACCGGTCTCGGCCGGCGAGGAGGCGCCGGCCTCGACGCGGCGGCGGAGCAGCGGCGTCAGGCGGTCGATCGCCGCGATCTGCTCGTCGAGGATCTGGATGCGCCGCTGCGCACCGAGCACGCTGAGGAAGGCGATCGCGGTCTCCGACAGCACCTCGAGCCTGATCGCCTTGCGCTGGATCGCGGCGACCTCGATGCCGGCAGCGCCAGCCGCGATCCGCGCGTCGCGCTTGCCGAACAGCTCGAACGCCTGGCTGATCTGGAGCGTGGTCTCGGCCGAGCGCGTGCCGCGATAGATGCCGGAGCCGAACGAATTGTCCTGCTCATAGGACAGTTCCGGATTGAGCAGGGCGCCGGCCTGGATGCGCTGGCCCGTGGCGATGCCGACGTCGCGCTCGGCTGCCGTCAGCCGCGGGCTCGCGGCCAGCGCGCGCGAGAGCGCGCTCCGCATCGTCAAAGTCTGGGCGTGTGACGGGGCAAGCGCCGATCCTGCGATCAGACACGCCACCGCGCACGCCAGGCGCGCGGCCATTCTCCTGCGAAACATAAAACCGACCTGTGAAGGATGAACCTAATGGGCGCGAAACGCCCGACCAATCCGTTCAGGCAATATGTTTGGGAGGAGGAGAGTCGGTATCGGGGGTGATGCCGGCGAGCTGGGGTGCAGGCTGCGGGCTCGTTGCCGACACGAGCGCGGTCGATGCGGTCGATGGCGCCTGCTGCGTCGCCGTCAGCGAGAAGCAGCCATGGCAATGATGTCCGCCGATGGCCTTGTGGTCGCTATGGCCCGTGGATCCATCCAGGACCGCGGCGATCTCCGAACCGCCGCCGGGCGTGGTGACGTCGATGTCGTGCGCGCCGTGCAGCGCACCCGCGAGCAGATAGACGATCGCGATCAGCACGGACAGCAGCCCGCGCCATTTGCGCGGACGGCAAGTTGCTGAGGGCTGGCGGTTCGCGAGCACGACGTCACTCTGGTTGCGGTCTGTGCCCGGCCTAGCATGGCGGCGGGAACAGTGTCGACCCGCAACATTGTTACGTCCCGGGAACAATTGCCGCAGCAGCGAAGGCGCGGCGATCGCGTCTCATTGGCGGGCAATAATCCGCCGGCGTGAGGCGAATGGCTCGATGGCCGCTGTGTGAGGAACAGGTGCGGTGATCGCAGACACGGAACGGCCCCAGCCGCCCTGACCGGCTGAGGCCTTGTGCTCACAATCTTCATCCTCGGGACTCCCGCAGTGAACTCGCAGCTCGCCAGTTCGTTCCCGCTGCTCCCTCGAATTTGGAACGTTCTGCATGCGTCGCGATTAGCGACCATAAGAAACCGAGGAGGAAGGACAATGGACGGACTGATTTATCTGATCGGCTTGATCGTCGTCATCATGGCGATCCTGTCGTTCTTCGGCCTGCGTTGAGAGGGCCGCGATGACGGTCGAAACTCTTGTGCGGGAAGAATTCATCGAGGGCGGCCTGGAGGGCGAAGCCCCCCGCAGCATCCAGTGGAGCTCGGTGTTCGCAGGCGCTCTCGCCGCCGGCGCGATGTCTTTCATCCTGATCGGCTTCGGCGTCGCCGTCGGTCTTGGTGTCAGCTCGGCCTCGCCGACATGGCGTGACGCCTCGGCGGCGCTGGCGCTGCTCTCAGGGCTTTATCTGATCATCCAGGCGATCATCAGCTTCGGCTTCGGCGGCTACATCGCGGGCCGCACGACACGCCCGGCGCCGACGCTGGCGACGATCGAGGACGATGGCGAGCGGCGGGACGGTCTGCACGGGCTGACCGCCTGGGCCCTGGCCGTGCTGGCGGGGGCGGCGCTGCTTGCGCTGCTCGGCGCTGCCGCGATCGACCGTTCGCCGCTGCGCAGCTCGGCCAGCAATATGTCCGCGGCCGAGCGGATGTTGAGCTATGAGCTCGACAAGCTGTTCCGCGCGCCGCGTCGGGCGCCAAACGTCGATTTGAGGGAAGCCCGTGCCGAAGCGGGACGCATTCTGCTGACCTCGTCCAGTCATAGCGGCGTCGGCACTGACGACCGGGCCTACCTCGTGCAGCAGGTCGCTGGCCTCACGGGACTGCAGGCCCCCGACGCCGAGCGGCGCGTCGATGCGCTGATCGCCGACGCCAGGACGGCGATCAATCGCGCAAGGCGCAACTCGATCATCGTGGCGTTCTCGGTCGCGGCTGCGACCTTGATCGGCGCCGCGGTGGCGTGGGCTGCGGCCGTGGCCGGCGGGCGGCATCGTGACGGCGAACCGCTGCCGAACTGGATGGCGAGTTCAAACCGCTTCCATCGCAATCCGCGCGCGATGCCGGTGCCATAGGCTGCAAAACAAATGGCCGGGCGCAAGCCCGGCCATACGAATGCCTGCAGGAGGCTTCAGGCCTTCTCTTCCCAGATCATCGCCAGATGCACGATGGTCTGCACGGCCTTTTCCATGTCCTGCCGGCTGACCCATTCGAGTCGCGAGTGGAAGGCGTGCTCGCCGGCGAAAATGTTGGGGCAGGGCAGGCCCATGAAGGACAGGCGCGAGCCGTCGGTGCCGCCGCGGATTGCGGTGCGCATTGGCCGCAGCCCGGCCCGGCGGATCGCCTCGATGGCATATTCCAGCACGTGCGGGTGACGGTCGATCACCTGCTTCATGTTGCGATACTGCTCCTTCACCTCGAAGCTGTAGGTCGAGCGCGGATAGTCCTTCATCACGTCCTTGACGATGTCCTCGAGCAGAGCCTCCTTCTCCTTCAGCCCTTCCTCGGTGAAGTCGCGCACGATGAAGGAGAGCGTTGCCCGTTCCAGCGCGCCCTCGATGCCGATCGGATGCAGGAAGCCCTGCTTGCCCGAGGTCGTCTCCGGCGAGCAGCCTTCCTTCGGCAGCCGCTCGACGATGGCGGCGGCGATCTTGATCGCGTGCTCCATCTTGCCCTTGGCGTAGCCGGGATGGGCGCTGACACCGGTGATGGTGATGGTGGCGCCGTCAGCCGAGAAGGTCTCGTCCTCGACGCAGCCGGCGCTCTCGCCGTCCATGGTGTAGCCGAAATCGGCGCCCAGCTTCTTGATGTCGACATTGTCGACGCCGCGGCCGATCTCTTCGTCCGGCGTGAACAGGATCTTGATGGTGCCGTGCTTCACGTCGGGATTGTTGATGAAGAACTGCGCGGCATCCATGATCTCGGCGACGCCGGCCTTGTTGTCGGCGCCGAGCAGCGTCGTGCCGTCGGTGGTGATGATGTCGTTGCCGATCTGGTTCTTCAGCGCCGGATGCTCGTTGAAGCGGATCACCTGGCTGGTGTCGCCCGGCAGCGTGATGTCGCCGCCGCGATAGTTCTTCCAGACCTGCGGCTTGACGTCCTTGCCGGTGACGTCGGGCGAGGTATCCATGTGCGAGCAGAAGCAGATCACCGGCACCTTCTTGGTCGTATTGGCCGGGATGGTGCCGTAGACATAGCCGTAGTCGTCGAGATGGGCGTCCGCGACGCCCATCTCCTTGAGCTCGGCGGCCAGCACGCGGCCGAGATCCTTCTGCTTCTCGGTCGAGGGCGAGCGAGGCGAATCCGGATCGGACTGGGTGTCGATGGTGACGTAGCGCAGGAAGCGCTCGGTTACGGTATGCGAAAAGATGAGAGAGGACATTTCTGGTCAAACCGCCGGGTCAAGGGGATGAGAGGCGGTATATCAGAAAGCGGGCCGCGTTGCGGCCGGAACGAGATGAGATCAGCCTTAACGAAATCTGGCTTGCAGCGTTTTCGAGCGAAGTGGATCCCGGTTCGCGTGAAGAAACCGCGTCAAAACGGGAATCTAGATCGCCTCTTTCAGTTCCTTCACGGGGCGGAACGTGACCTTCTTGCTGGCCTTGATGTGGATCGGCTCGCCGGTGGCGGGATTGCGGCCGGTGCGGGCGGCGCGCTTGCGGACCTGGAGGATGCCGAGCCCGACGATGCGGACGCGGTCGCCCTTCTTCAGGTGCTTGGCGATCAGATCGACCATGTCGGTCAGGACGGCCTCGGCGCGCTTCTTGGACAGGTCCTGACTCTCGGCGATGTCGGCGGCGAGGTGCTTGAGCGTAATGGTGGCAGAAGCGGCTGACTTCTTCGCCGAATCCTTCTTGGCCGAATCCTTCTTAGCCATGGCTGGCCTCCTCAATGACCGGGAAGCCCCGAAAATGCCGGGAAAACGTGGAGCTCCCTCTAAGTCCTTTGAGACGTAGACGATTCGGGCGCCAGCTGACTATGCCACCAGTTCCCGCCGGACGCCGGCCATCGCCGCGAAAGGCGTCGAGAAGTTCGGGCTAAGTTTTTGAAGGGATTGCCAAAATGGCGCGAGAGACGGGGCTCGAACCCGCGACCTCCGGCGTGACAGGCCGGCGCTCTAACCAACTGAGCTACTCCCGCGTGGTTCGCTCGATGCGCGCGGAACGAGGGGGGACTTAAAGGCGGGGCTGGGTGAAGTCAAGGACGTTGCGAAGCGCCGGCGCATCTCCGCTTAAGCATTGCTCTGGAAAACGAAAAAGGCCGCCCGGAGGCGGCCATGGGTCAGTCCGGAAGAGGACGTTTCAGCGAATCTCGGACGTCCCGGCGCTCGTCACCACCACCGGCTTGCCGGCCTTGATCACGTGGGTGGCCTGGGCGGTCTGGCTGTAATCGGCGTTGGTGCGGGCTGCGATGCCGAAGCCGGCCACCATGATGCCGGCCACCAGCGCCACCACCACGATCTTCAGGTGGGTCGCACGATCAGCAGAGTGAATGGAGTGGTTCATCTGAGCCTCCCGACGGGCTTTGCCGCCGTCTATGGGCTCATGTCTTAAGGACCATCTGTTTCCGGATGGTTTCGCGGGTTCCGCAAAATGGTTTCATTAATACGCCCGCTGGGTTTCGCCGGGCTTGCGGTCAGATGAGGTCTCAGGCCGCCACCCGGTCGATATCGGCCCGGATCGACCGTGCCGCCCAGATGAAGAGCAGGGCGCCGAGCGTGGTCGTGACCGCCGCCGAGAGCAGGGAATAGCGCACGGCCTCGGCGCCATAGCTACCCTTCAACGCGTCGTTGACCATGCCGACCGCGAGCGGGCCGACGCCCTGGCCGAAGCAGGTGGCGGTCAGCGCGATCAGCGCGGAGGCGAGCGCCCGCATGCTGGGCTTGGCCACCGTCTGCGCGATCGCGAAGATCGGGCCGAGATGGAAGCCGACCAGGAACGAGGTCAGCGCCAGCATGGCGACCATCATCCTGAAGTCCTGCGTCAGCATGCACAGCGCGAACACCGGGCCGGCAAGGCCGGAGGTGATCGCGGGCGCCCACAGCTTCCAGCGGTCGTCGCGGCGGCTCACTTGCGCCACCACGAAACCGCCGAGCAAGGTACCGGCCATGCCGGCAAGGCCCTTGAAGGTGCCGGCATAGGTGCCGATCTCGGCGCTGGACAGATGATGCACGCGCGCCAGGAACGGCGGGATCCAGGCCGCGGTGGCGTAGTTCGTGTAAGTCGTGAGGCAGAAGCCGATCAGGACGATGATGAAGCTGCGCTGCGAGGCGAGAAAGCGCAATGTTGGCCCGAGCGGCTCGGGCACGAAGCTCTCCTGCATCGCGCCGCGCTTCGGCTCGGAGATCGTCAGCCACAGCACGACGGCGAGCAGGATGCCGGGCAGGCCGGCGACGTAGAACGCCATCCGCCAGCCATAGTGCTGGTTGACGTAGCCGCCGACGAAATAGCCGAGGAAAACGCCGAGATAGGTGCCGATGGCGTAGATCCCGAGCGCGCGCGGGCGCTCGTTCTTGGCGAAGAGATCGGCGACGATCGATTGCGAGGCGGGAGAGCCTGCGGATTCGCCGATGCCGACGCCGATGCGCGCCAGCGCCAGCGAGGTCAGGCTGGTGGCGGCACCGCACAGCGCCGTCATCGCGCTCCAGAACGCGAACGCCAACGCGACGATGTTGCGCCGGTTGACCCGGTCGGCGACGCGCGCGATGGGAATGCCGAGCAGGGAATAGAACAGCGCAAAGCCAAAGCCTGCGAGCAGGCCCATCATGGTGTCGCTGAGGGCGAACTCTTTCTTGATGGGCTCGATCAGCACGTTGAAGATCGTGCGGTCGAGGAAGTTCAGCGCGTAGATGATGGTGAGCAGCCCCAGCACGTAATAGCGCCGCGCCGAGGGCTTTGCCGCGGCAGCCGTCTGCACCGACATTTGTGACGTCACGTCGACCATGGCTTCCCCCAATTTGTGTTTATTATCGTTGTCGGTCCAGCTCCGTTTGGAGCTGGTAGATCAGCCTTCGCGGATGTAATTCCCCGCCTCGAACTCCACCGGCGGCGCGCTCGCATCGAACGAGACGCCGATCGGGTCGCGGCCTGCGGCGAGCGCGTCGAGCTGATCGCTCAGCATGCGCCGGATCAGGAGGATGCCGCGGTCGCTCTGGCCGAAATGTTCCTCGGAGTGAACGGTGACCTCGCCCTGGCCGACCTGGGCCTCGTAGTCGCCCGGGAATTGCTGGTGCTCTGCCTCGGTCATGTCCCACCAGAACTTGCCGTTGAACTTCGAGCGCATCCGGCCGATGTCGCCGGGGTTCTTGACGCGGCCGGCGACGTAGATGCGGAACGAGCCGTCGTCGATCGGCAGCACCCAGCCGATGGACTCGACGCGGGCGAACTGCGCGACGCGCGGGTTCGGCACCACGCGCAAGGTCGGCAGCGCCGCCTCGCTGACGCGATAGAACACCTTGCCGTCGTCCTGCTTGCGTTCGGAGCGCACGAGCACGCCGCGCGGCGATTTCTCGAACTTCACCTCGGGGATGGAGGCCATCATGTCAGTGAATTGCGGCCCCGAGAACGAGCCGTGCAGCACCGGCACGTGATAGGGATCGACCACGTTCTCGAAATGCTGCAGCCAGTTGCAGGGGATGATGGTGGGGCCGCCGCCGCCGATCGAGGAATCATCGGCCTCGACCTGCTCGCCGTCGTCCATGGTCTCCAGGCACTCGTACGCCGGCAGCACCGGCCGTTTCTCGGCCGGGCCCATATAGGCGAAGATCAGGCCGTAGCGCTCCTCGACCGGATACCAGGGCTGGCGCACCTTGTCCTTGAACTGGCCGCCGTCGGGCTCGCAGGGCTGCTCCAGGCAATGGCCCTCGGTGTCGAATTTCCAGCCGTGATAGCAGCAGCGGATGCCGTCCTCCTCGACCTTGCCGTAGTACAGCGTCGTGCCGCGATGGCAGCAGCGGGCGTGCAACAGGCCGGCGCGGCCGTGCTTGTCGCGGAACAGGACGAGATCCTCGCCGAGCGCGCGCACCTTCTTCGGTGTGTCGGTGGCGTCGGAAGCGAGCCCGACCGGATGCCAGTAGCGGCGCAGCAGCTCACCCATCGGTGTGCCGCGCCCGACCGAGGTCAGCTCGGTGCGCGTGTGCGCCGGCTTCATCGCATAGGCCGTGCCGAGATCGCGATCCCGCTGGGTGATGGTCATGCCGGTCCTCCCGCTGCGGCCCTTGGTCCGGGCCTCATTCTTTCGCATTGCCCAGAGTGAAAAATAATTCGATGACAATGTCAACGATCTTCCAAATGCCTCTTAGATGCATTTGATGGGAAGGCCCGCGGGCTTTGGCAGGCTTGGACTTGGCAGGCTTGGGCTTTCTTGGCAGAGGTGGATCATGAGCCAGACCGAGAGCAGGGGCGGGGTGACGTCGCCCGCAGCGGAGGACAGCGAGCCGTCGGCCCCGGTCACCGTGATGCTGTCGTCGCGACTGATGGTGCTCGCCAATCTGCTCAAGCGCGGTGCGATCCTGCGCTACAAGCGCCTCACCGGATTGTCCTCGGTCGAGTTTGGGCTCGTCGCTTCGCTCGGCCGCCGGCCGCCAATGAGCGTGGCGCGGCTCGCCGAAGCCGTCGGCCAGGACAAGGGGCAGATCAGCCGCGCGCTGGCCAATCTGGTGTCGCGCAAGCTGATCGCGAAATCGGCGAATCCGAAGGACAGCCGCGAGGTGCTGGTCTCGCTGACGGCGGCGGGCCTTGCCGCGCATGATGCGATTGTCGACGGCGCGCAGGAGCGCAACCGGCGCCTGCTGGAAGATCTGAGTGAAGCCGAGTTCCACACGCTGCTGGGTCAGGTTGACCGGCTCACGGCGATCGCCGCCGAGATGCTCGAGAGCGAGAAGAACGCGCGTTGATCTCGCAGCGATCTCTCGACATGTTGGATCGCTTCTAAGAGTCCTTCTAAGACCTTTTCAATTAGGGAATTTTCGCACCCTCACATAAGCGTCGCCGTCGAGCGCGTGCCGTCCGGTGACAGGCGGCATGACGCATCGGGCATGCAGCTTTGGGGTGGCGCGTTGAACAGTCTTGGAATGCTGCGGTCAGCCGTATTGGCGACCGCGTCCGCTTTGGTCCTGGTCCCGCAGGCATCGCTTGCGCAATCGTCGGCACAAGGTGGTGCAACGAACCTGCCGTCGGTGACGGTCATCGCGCCGGAAGCGCGCCGCCGCGCGACCACGCCCCCTCAACGCCGTGCGCCGCGGGCCTCGGAGCAGAGCGTTGCCAGCCGCAAGCCGCAGCCCCGCCGCGATGTCGGCTTCGTCGAGACCCCGCGCGGGCCGGTGCACGGCTACGTCGCCGGGCGCAGCTTGTCCGGCACCAAGACCAATACGCCGATCATGGAGACGCCGCAGGCGGTGTCGGTGATCGGCGCCGAGCAGATCCGCGACCAGAAGCCGACCAAGCTCGACGAGGTGCTGCGCTACACCGCCGGCGTGCGGGCGGGGACCTTCGGCGCCGACACGCGCAACGATTGGTGGCTGATCCGCGGCTTCAAGTCCGACGACATCGGACTGTTCCTCGACGGCATGCAGCTGTTCTACACCTCCTATGCGAGCTGGCGGCTGCCGCCGTCCAACATGGAGCGCGTCGAAGTCCTGCGCGGTCCGTCGGCCGTGCTCTATGGCGGATCGAGCCCGAGCGGCATCGTCAACGTCATCAGCAAGATGCCGCCCACCGAGCCGATCCGCTACATCGAGACCGGCGTCAACAATTTCGGCAATGCCTATGTCGGCTTCGATGTCGGCGGGCCGATCGCGACCCGGCCGCAAGACGGCAAGCTGTTCTACCGCGTCGTCGGCGAGGTCAGGAACGGCGGTACGCAGGTCGACTTCACGCCCGACAACAATTACTTCATCGCGCCGTCCTTCACGTGGAAGCCGGATGCCGACACGTCCTTCACGGTGCTCGCATCGGCCTCGAAGACGGATACGAGGGGCATCAATTTCCTGCCCTACCAGGGCACGGTGACGAACGCGCCGTTCGGCAAGATCCCGACCAGCTTCTTCGTCGGCGACCCCAGCGTCGACAAGTTCACGCGCGAGCAGGAGATGCTCGGCTACCAGTTCGAACGCAATCTCACCGACGACCTCACGTTCCGGCAGAATGCGCGGTTCGCGCATATCGACCTGACCTATCGCGGCTACATCGGCAACGGTTGGGACAACATCAACACCGCCACGATGGGGCGATATAATTGGTATGCGAAGAACACCGCCAACCAGGCCAATCTGGACAACCAGCTGGAGTATCGTTTCAGCACGGGGCCGGTGCGGCACACGATGCTGTTCGGGGTCGATCTGAAGGGCTATCAGATCGACGACTATCAGGCCTTCGGGTTTGGCGTGCCCTCGATCAGCATTTTCAATCCCGTCTATGGAGCAGCCGAAACTCCGCTCCCGAGCGCTCCGTTCCGGAATTTCCAGATCACGCAAAAACAGGCCGGCACCTATCTCCAGGACCAGATGAAGCTCGGCAATTTCACGCTGGTGCTGAGCGGCCGCAACGACTGGGTCGAGACGACGCAAGACGCCCGCGACACCGGCGCAAATGTTGCCAGCCGCAATGACAGCAAGTTCAGCGGGCGCGCCGGCCTGATCTACAATTTCGACAACGGCATCGCGCCTTACGTCTCTTACGCGACCAGCTACAATCCGATCATCGGTCTCAACGCGCAGAACCAGCTGTTCCTGCCGGAAACCGGCAAGCAGGCTGAAATCGGCGTGAAGGTCGCGCCGAAGGGGTTCGACGGCTATTTCACCGCCTCGGTGTTCGACCTGAAGCGCCAGAACGTGGCCACCACCGATCCGTCGAATGCGCTGCTGCAAACCCAGACCGGCGAGGTGACCTCGCGCGGCATCGAGCTCGAAGCGGTGGCCAATGCCACCAGGGAACTCAAGCTGATCGGCGCCTTCACCGCCTATCATCTCTTCACCAGCCGGGATCTCGATCCGTCGCTGGTCGGAAAGACCCCGACCAACACGCCCGAGATGCTGGTGTCGGGCTGGGCCGACTACACCTTCAAGGACGGACCGCTCGAGGGCTTCGGCTTCGGCGGCGGCGTCCGCTATATCGGCGCGTCCTGGGCCGATGCGGCCAACACGCTCGAGGTTCCCGCGGTGGTGCTCGGCGACCTCGCGCTCCATTACGAATGGCAGAACTGGCGGACGGCGCTCAACGTCATCAACCTGACCGACAAGATCTACGTCGCGAGCTGTTCGTCCGCGACGTCCTGCTTCTATGGCGACCGCCGGCGCGTCACCGCCAGTGTCTCCTACAAATGGTGAGGGATGGGGAGGAGGGCGGCACCTGGTGCCGCTGATCTTCCTTCGGGCGATAGATGAGCTCCCGGCTATGCCCCCCGGCCTGAAGCTCATCCGAGCGCGGCGCGCGCGGCGGCCTTTGGACGTCGCCGCCGCCGCGCTCGCGATCGGCCGGACCGCAATATATCGCCCGATCGTGCCGCTCGCTTGAGGGGGCAGGCCGGTCCCACCGCGATGCATGGCTCGTCTGATCGCTTTGCGCCTGTGGATAGGTGTCTTTGCGGCAACTCCTCCCGGCCCGCGACCGTGATGATCATCGGCCGTCTGGCGGCGCTGGTCGGGATGACCTTCGGCAATATGGCGCCGGGGTGACAGCCGGGCGCTTCCGCCGGTGACCACGGCTCGGTTTGGGTGCGCGCCCCGCGCCCGAAACCGCGTTTTTCTCGGACGAAGCACGGCAAAGTGGGGCCATGGCCTGTGCGCCGCAATCTCGAGCTGCTACCCTGCAAAACCGGTGGCTGCCCTTGCTGGGCCCTGCGATCTGCTCCATACCAGCGCGGGGTGATTCCGGGATTTTCACCGCTCCGGGGGCGGCAAAAGGGCCTGAAAAGAGCGTGTCTTGCGCCCATTGGTGCACTGCGCTAAGGCTCAGAACAATTCCAAATCGGACGAATCCGTGGCTGTCCCGAGGCTGCGGAAAAAAGGGCTCGCCAATGAGCGGCATTCTGCAGAACTATCTTCCACTCGTCGTCTTTATAGCGGTAGCGGGCCTCATCGGCCTCGTGCTGCTGATCGCGCCCTTCATCGTGGCGTTCCAGCAGCCGGATCCGGAAAAGCTGTCGGCGTATGAGTGCGGTTTCAACGCCTTCGACGACGCGCGCATGAAGTTCGACGTCCGCTTCTACCTGGTCGCCATCCTCTTCATCATCTTCGACCTCGAGGTGGCGTTCCTGTTTCCCTGGGCGGTGGCGTTCGGCAAGCTTGGCGCGACCGGCTTCTGGTCCATGGTGGTGTTCCTCGCCGTGCTGACGGTCGGGTTCGCCTATGAATGGAAGAAAGGGGCACTGGAATGGGATTGAACCCTGCATCGTCCGCGGGTCCGGTTGTTGCGCCGGCCGCCAAGGGCATTCTCGACCCGTCGACCGGCAAGCCGGTCGGGGCCAATGATCCGTTCTTCCTCGAGGTCAATTCCGAGCTGTCCGACAAGGGCTTCTTCGTGGCCGCGACCGACGACCTCATCACCTGGGCCCGTACCGGCTCCCTGATGTGGATGACCTTCGGTCTCGCCTGCTGCGCGGTCGAGATGATGCAGGTGTCGATGCCGCGCTACGACGTCGAGCGCTTCGGCTTCGCGCCGCGTGCCTCGCCGCGCCAGTCCGACGTGATGATCGTCGCGGGCACCTTGACCAACAAGATGGCGCCCGCGCTGCGCAAGGTCTACGACCAGATGCCGGAGCCGCGCTACGTCATCTCGATGGGCTCCTGCGCCAATGGCGGCGGCTACTATCACTATTCCTACTCGGTCGTGCGCGGCTGCGACCGCATCGTGCCGATCGACATCTACGTGCCGGGCTGCCCGCCCACGGCGGAAGCGCTGCTCTACGGCGTGCTGCTGCTGCAGAAGAAGATCCGGCGCACCGGCACCATCGAACGCTAAGGTTTTACGTCATGGACGACGCCAAGCTCGACGCCCTGGGGCAGACGATCGTTAGCGCGCTTCCGGGCGCCGCCACCGGTCATTCGGTGGCCTTCAACCAGCTGACGGTTGATGTCGAGGCCAGCAAGATCGTCGAGGTGGTCAAATACCTCCGCGACGACCCGAGCTGCCGCTTCATCAATTTCACCGACATCACGGCCGCGGACTATCCGTCGCGCGAGAAGCGCTTCGACGTGATCTATCACTTCCTGTCACCGACCCTGAACACCCGCATCCGGCTCAAGGCCCAGGCCGACGAGACCACGCAGGTGCCGTCGCTGATCGAGGTGTTCCCCGGTGCCGACTGGTTCGAGCGCGAGGCCTACGACCTCTACGGCGTGTTCTTCGTCGGCCATCCCGACATGCGCCGTATCCTCACCGATTACGGCTTCGAGGGCCATCCGCTGCGCAAGGATTTCCCGACCACCGGCTTCGTCGAGGTCCGCTACGACGACCAGGAGAAGCGGGTGGTGTACGAGCCCGTCCGGCTCAACCAGGAATTCCGCAAGTTCGATTTCCTCTCGCCGTGGGAAGGGGCGGACTATCCGCTTCCCGGTGACGAGAAGGCGAAGCAGTGAGTAGCGAATAGCGAGTGGCGAATAGGGATGTTAGTTGAGCGACCAGTCGATCAATTCGTATCGGGACCTGAGAGTGTGGCAGGATGCCATGTCTCTGGCGGAGTCCTGTTATCGATTGACGGGTCGATTCCCTCGCGACGAACTTTTCGGGCTGACCTCCCAGATCCGGCGTGCGGCAGCGTCTATTCCGGCAAACATCGCCGAAGGGCATGGACGCGAAAACACCGGCAGTTTTGTGCAATCACTGCGAATATCGCAGGGGTCGCTGAAGGAGCTGGAAACTCATCTGCTCTTGGCGGAGCGCGTCGGCATTTTGGCTGCTTCCGATCTGGAGCCAATCTTGGGGCGATGCGAGAGCTTAGGCAAAATGCTTCGCGCCTTGATACGTTCTCTGCAGGACAAGTCCACGAAATGACCATTCGCCATTCACCATTCGCCATTCGCCTCGCAGCAGGAGCTGCGTCATGAACGAGCAACCCGAACAGCTTCGCAACTTTACGATCAACTTCGGACCGCAGCATCCGGCGGCGCACGGCGTTCTGCGCCTCGTGCTGGAGCTTGACGGCGAAGTCGTCGCCCGCGTCGATCCCCATATCGGACTGCTTCACCGCGGCACCGAGAAGCTGATCGAGCAGAAGACCTATCTGCAGGCGATCCCTTACTTCGACCGGCTCGACTACGTCGCGCCGATGAACCAGGAGCACGCCTTCTGCCTCGCCGCCGAAAAGCTGCTCGGCATCGAGGTGCCGCGCCGCGGCCAGCTGATCCGCGTGCTCTATTGTGAGATCGGCCGCATCCTCTCCCATCTTCTGAACGTCACCACGCAGGCGATGGACGTCGGCGCGCTGACCCCGCCGCTGTGGGGCTTCGAAGAGCGCGAGAAGCTGATGGTGTTCTACGAGCGCGCCTCCGGCAGCCGCATGCATGCGGCCTTCTTCCGCGTCGGCGGCGTGCATCAGGACCTGCCGCAGAAGCTGGTCGACGACATCGAGGCCTGGTGCGATCCGTTCCTGAAGGTCGTGGACGACCTCGACCGCCTGCTCACCGCCAACCGCATCTTCAAGCAGCGCAACGTCGACATCGGCGTGGTGCCGCTGAAGGAAGCCTGGGAGTGGGGCTTCTCCGGCGTGATGGTGCGCGGCTCGGGCGCGGCCTGGGACCTGCGCAAGTCGCAACCCTACGAATGCTATGCCGAGATGGATTTCGACATCCCGATCGGCAAGAACGGCGACTGCTACGACCGCTATCTGATCCGCATGGAAGAGATGCGCCAGTCCGTGCGCATCATGAAGCAGTGCATCCAGAAGCTGAGCGCGCCCGACGGCAAGGGCCCCGTCGTCGTCGAAGACAACAAGGTCGCGCCGCCGCGCCGCGGCGAGATGAAGCGCTCGATGGAAGCGCTGATCCACCACTTCAAGCTCTACACCGAAGGCGTTCACGTGCCGGCCGGCGAAGTCTATGCCGCGGTCGAGGCGCCCAAGGGCGAGTTCGGCGTCTATCTGATCTCCGACGGCACCAACAAGCCCTACAAGTGCAAGATCCGCGCGCCGGGCTTTGCGCATCTGCAGGCGATGGATCACATCTGCCGCGGCCATCTGCTCGCCGACGTCTCGGCGATCCTCGGCTCGCTCGACATCGTGTTCGGAGAGGTCGATCGGTGATGGGGCAGCAGGCGCCAATCCAGTTTGACCGCGCCTCGGGGGCCCTGGAAGGGGCCAACCTGTGGGAGCGGACGGCTGCCTTGGCGCTGATGACGGGATCGAAGATCTCCTCGCATTTCTCGCATATGGGCTACATCGCCTGCGCGAATCTGCTGCGGAAGACGCTGCCCGAGCGCAACATCGCGATCAGGCTCAATCCCGACGCCGTGTTCGAATTCCCTTACGGCGACGGCTATTGGAGCAAGCTGCTCAACCGCTCCTACAATTACGAGGACGAGCTCGAGCTGCTGTTCTCCGATAGCATCGACGTCGACTACACGTTGCTCGATTGCGGCGCCAATTACGGCTACTGGTCGGTGCTGGTGTCGAGCAAGCCGTTCGGCTCGCACAAGGCGATCGCGATCGAGCCGTCGGGGCAGAACTACCCGAAGCTCGCCAACAACGCCCGCGTCAACGCTGGTCGCTTCGAGACCCTGAAATGCGCCATCGGCGCCACCCGCGGCACCGCGCGGCTCTCCGGAACCAAGCACGAGGCCTTCAGCATCGCCGGCGATCCCTCGGCGGGCGGTGAGGAGGTGCCGGTCGTCTCGCTCGACAATCTCATCGACGACGGCAGGATTGCCGCTACCGGCAAGTACCTGATCAAGCTCGACGTCGAGGGCGTCGAGATCGAGGCGATCAAGGGCGGCGCGCGGCTGCTGCAGGCCGACAGCGTCGTCATGTGCGAGGAACACGGCAGCGACCGCTCGCATGCGGTGTCGCGCTACATCCTCGAGCAGACCCCGCTGAAGCTGATCGTGTTCGATCCGCGCAGCAACCGGATGGAGACCGTGACCGAGCTGTCGATCCTCGACCGCATCAAGGTCTCGACCCACGTCGGCTACAACGTTTTCGGCACCGCAAGCGCATTCTGGCAGGACAGGATCGAAGCCCTGAATGCCAAGAACTTGAATGCGAAGTCCGCGCGCCGCATGCAGTGAGAGATTGAACAGATGTCCGTTCGCCGATTAGCACCGAAGGAAGTCCAGCCCGCGAGCTTTGCGTTCACGGATGAGAACCTCGCATTCGCCAAGCAGCAGATCGCGAAATATCCGGCCGGCCGCCAGGCTTCCGCGGTCATCGCCATTCTCTGGCGCGCGCAGGAGCAGCACGATGGCTGGGTCTCGGAAGCCGCGATCCGCGTCATCGCCGACATGCTCGACATGCCCTATATCCGCGTGCTCGAGGTTGCGACCTTCTACACCATGTTCCAGCTCGCACCCGTGGGCAAGAAGGCCCACGTCCAGGTCTGCGGCACCACGCCGTGCCGGCTGCGCGGCGCCGAGGAGCTGATCCACGTCTGCGAGCACCGCATCCATCACGAGCCCTTCCATCTCTCCAAGGACGGCAATTTCAGCTGGGAAGAGGTCGAGTGCCTGGGAGCCTGCGTGAACGCGCCGATGGTGCTGATCGGCAAGGACACCTATGAGGACCTGACCAAGGAAAGCTTCGGCAAGGTGCTCGACGGTTTTGCTTCGGGCAATCCGCCCAAGCCCGGTCCGCAGAACGGCCGCCAGTTCTCGGCGCCGATATCAGGACCGACCACGCTGAAGGAGATCACCTGATGCGTGATCTCTCGCAGCCTTTGGTGCAGGGGAGCGGTGCCATGAAGAAGTGGGGCTTCGTCGCGATGCACGCCGCCGTGGCGGCCGCCTTCATCTTCCTGGTACAGCGCTTCACCCTGAACGCGTCGCTGGAATCCAGTCTGCTCTGGGCGCTGACCTTCGCCGTCTGCGCCGCCGGACTTGCCTACAAGCAGACCATTCGTTGATCGGAAAGCACTGATATGCTCGAGGACAAGGACCGCATCTTCAAGAACCTCTACGGCCTCCACGACTGGGGGCTCGAGGGTGCGCGGCGCCGTGGCGCCTGGGATGGCACCAAGAACATCATCGACAAGGGCCGCGACTGGATCATCAACGAGATGAAGGCCTCAGGGCTCCGCGGCCGCGGCGGCGCCGGTTTCCCGACCGGTCTGAAATGGTCCTTCATGCCGAAGGAATCGACCGACGGCCGTCCGAGCTATCTCGTCGTCAACGCCGACGAGTCCGAGCCCGGCACCTGCAAGGATCGCGAGATCATGCGGCACGATCCGCATCTGTTGATCGAGGGGTGCCTGATCGCGAGCTGCGCGATGAACGCGCATGCCTGCTACATCTATGTCCGCGGCGAGTTCATCCGCGAGCGCGAGCATCTGCAGGCCGCGATCGACCAGGCCTACGAGGCCAAGCTGGTCGGCAAGGACAACGTCAACGGCTGGCCGTTCGACATCTACGTCGCGCACGGCGCCGGCGCCTATATCTGCGGCGAAGAGACCGCGCTGCTTGAAAGCCTCGAGGGCAAGAAGGGCCAGCCGCGGCTGAAGCCGCCGTTCCCGGCCAATGTCGGCCTGTTCGGTTGCCCGACCACCGTCAACAACGTCGAGTCGATCGCCGTTGCGCCCGACATTCTGCGCCGCGGCGCGGCCTGGTTCGCCGGCATCGGCCGTCCGAACAATGTCGGCACGAAACTCTTCTGCATCTCCGGTCATGTCGAGCGGCCCTGCAACGTCGAAGAGGCCATGGGCATTCCGTTCCGTGAGCTGATCGAGAAGCATTGCGGCGGCATCCGCGGCGGCTGGGACAACCTCAAGGCCGTGATCCCCGGCGGCTCCTCGGTGCGCATGGTGCCGGCCGAGCAGATCATCGACACGCCGATGGATTTCGACAGCCTGAGCAAGCTGCGCTCGGGCCTCGGCACCGCGGCCGTGATCGTGATGGACAAGTCGACCGACCTGATCCGCGCCATCGCCCGCATCTCCTATTTCTACAAGCACGAGAGCTGCGGCCAGTGCACGCCGTGCCGCGAGGGCACCGGCTGGATGTGGCGCGTCTTGACTCGCATGGCCGAAGGCCGCGCCCACAAGCGCGAGATCGACATGCTGCTGGAGGTCACCAAGCAGGTCGAAGGCCACACCATCTGCGCGCTCGGCGACGCGGCGGCGTGGCCGATCCAGGGCCTGATCGCGCATTTCCGTCACGAGATCGAAGCGCGCATCGACGAGTATTCGCACAAGTCCGACATCGACGATATCGGCGTCCGCGATCCCGTGAACATGGTCGCGGCGGAGTAGAGAGAATGGCCGACGAACCCGACAACATCGTGCTTGCCTTGCTGCGCAAGATCGATCAGCGAACTGAGCGGATGGCAGACGATCTGCAGGATGTGAAGGTGCGCGTGACCGCGATGGAAGAGGGCTTGGCCGGAGTGAACCGTAGACTTGATCGGCTGGAGATTCGCGTTGACCGGATCGAGAGACGCCTCGAGCTGACCGACGTATCGCATTGAGAGAACTGAGCCAATGACCAAGCTCATCATCGACGGCAAAGAGATCGATGTGCCCGCCGAATACACGCTGCTTCAGGCGTGCGAGGCGGCCGGCGCCGAGATTCCGCGCTTCTGCTATCACGAGCGGCTGTCGATCGCCGGCAATTGCCGGATGTGCCTCGTCGAGGTGAAGGGCGGCCCGAAGCCGGTCGCGAGCTGCGCCTGGGGCGTGCGCGACTGCCGTCCGGGCCCCAAGGGCGAGCCGCCGGAGATCTCGACGCGTTCCCCGATGGTGAAGAAGGCACGCGAAGGCGTGATGGAATTCCTTCTGATCAACCATCCCTTGGACTGCCCGATCTGCGACCAGGGCGGCGAGTGCGATCTGCAGGACCAGGCGATGGGCTATGGTGTCGACACCAGCCGCTTCGCCGAGAACAAGCGCGCGGTCGAGGACAAATATCTCGGCGCGCTGGTCAAGACCTCGATGAACCGCTGCATCCAGTGCACGCGCTGCGTCCGCTTCTCGGCGGAAGTCGCCGGCGCCCCCGAGATGGGCGCCACCGGCCGCGGCGAGGACATGGAGATCACGACCTATCTCGAGCACGCGCTGACGTCGGAATTGCAGGGCAATCTCGTCGACATCTGCCCGGTCGGCGCGCTGACCTCGAAGCCCTACGCCTTCGCCGCGCGTCCGTGGGAGCTCGGCAAGACCCAGTCGATCGACGTCATGGACGGCGTGGGATCTGCGATCCGCGTCGACACCCGCGGCCGTGAGGTGATGCGCGTACTGCCCCGCATCAACGAGGCCGTCAACGAGGAGTGGATCTCCGACAAGACCCGCCACATCGTCGACGGCCTGCGCACCCAGCGCCTCGATCGTCCCTATGTCCGCGAGGCCGGCAAGCTGCGCGCGGCAACGTGGCCCGAGGCCTTCGCCGCGATCGCAGCGAAGGCGGCGCGCACCGACGGCAAGCGCATCGGCGCGATCGCCGGCGACCTCGCCGGTGTCGAGGAGATGTTCGCGCTGAAGGACCTGCTCGCCAAGTTCGGTTCGGGCAACCTGGCGGTGCAGGGCGGCGATGCCTTCGATCCCGCGCTCGGCCGTGGCTCCTACATCTTCAACCCGACGCTCGCAGGCGTCGAGCAGGCCGACGCGCTGCTCATCATCGGCGCCAATCCGCGGAAAGAGGCGGCCGTGTTCAACGCCCGCATCCGCAAGCGCTGGCGCGCCGGCGGCTTCAAGGTCGGCGTCATCGGCGCCAAGGTCGATCTCACCTACGACTATGATCATCTCGGTGCGGGCACCGAGACGCTCGGTGAGCTCGCGGCCGGCAAGCACTCCTTCATGGACGTGCTGAAGAACGCCAAGAATCCGATCATCCTGGTCGGCGCGGGCGCGGCCGCCCGTCACGACGGCGCGGCCATTCTCGCCGCCGCCGCCAAGCTGGCGCTCGATGTCGGCGCTCTCAAGGACGGCTGGACCGGCTTTGGCGTGCTGCACGAGACCGCTTCGCGGGTCGGTGCGCTCGACATCGGCTTCTCCGCAACCGGCGGCGGCCTGAATGCCGCGCAGATGACGACGTTCGGCACGCTGGACCTGCTGTTCCTGCTCGGCGCCGACGAGATCAACGCCCCCGACGGCACCTTCGTCGTCTACATCGGCACCCATGGCGACCGCGGCGCCCATCGCGCCGACGTGATCCTGCCGGCGGCCGCCTACACCGAGAAGTCCGCGATCTACGTCAACACCGAAGGCCGCGTGCAGATGACGGGCCGCGCCGCGTTCCCGCCGGGCGAAGCCCGCGAGGACTGGGCGATCGTTCGCGCACTGTCGGAGGCGCTCGGCAAGAAGCTCGGCTACGACTCGCTGGCCGCTTTGCGCCAGGCGGTCTTCAAGGCCGTGCCGCATCTGATCCGTCTCGACCAGATCGAGGCCGGCTCCGCCGACCAGATCAAGAAGCTGGCGGGGAAGGGCGGCTCGCCCGAGAAGGCGCCGTTCAAGCCGCTGGTCGAGGACTTCTATTTGACCAACCCAATCGCGCGTGCGTCCGCCGTGATGGCGGAGTGCTCGCGGCTTGCCTCCGGGCAGATGCTGACCGCAGCGGAGTGAGCTGATGGAATTTTTCGAAAGCGCATTCTGGACCGGTTTCCTCTGGCCGCTGATCATCATGGTCGCCGAGAGCGTGCTGGTGCTCGTCGTCCTGCTGGTGGCGATCGCCTACATCCTGCTCGCCGACCGCAAGATCTGGGCGGCGGTGCAGATCCGTCGCGGCCCGAACGTGGTCGGCCCGTGGGGCCTGCTGCAATCCTTCGCGGACCTCCTGAAGTTCGTGCTGAAGGAGCCGATCATCCCGGCCGGCGCCAACAAGGGCGTCTTCCTGCTGGCCCCGCTGGTCTCGTGCGTGCTCGCGCTCGCGGCCTGGGCGGTGATCCCGACCAATCTCGGCTGGGTGATCTCCGACATCAATGTCGGCATCCTCTTCATCTTCGCGATCTCGTCGCTGTCGATCTACGGCATCATCATGGCCGGCTGGTCGTCGAACTCGAAGTACCCGTTCCTGGCCGCGCTGCGCTCGGCGGCGCAGATGGTGTCCTATGAAGTCTCGATCGGCTTCGTCATCATCACGGTGCTGCTCTGCGCCGGCACGCTGAACCTGTCGGCCGTGGTCGAGGCTCAGCACGTGCGCGGTCTGGCCAGCCTGATCGGGCTGCCGCAGCTCACCATCCTGAACTGGTACGTCTGGCCGCTGTTCCCGATGTTCGTGGTGTTCTACGTCTCGGCGCTGGCGGAGACCAACCGTCCGCCCTTCGACCTCGTCGAGGCGGAATCCGAGCTCGTCGCCGGCTTCATGGTCGAGTACGGCTCGACGCCGTACCTGCTGTTCATGCTCGGCGAGTACGTTGCGATCGTCACGATGTGCGCGATGGCCACGATCCTGTTCCTCGGGGGCTGGCTGCCGCCGGTGGATCTGCCGCCCTTCAACTGGGTGCCGGGGATCATCTGGTTCTCGCTGAAGCTGTTCTTCATGTTCTTCCTGTTCGCGATGGCAAAGGCGATCGTGCCGCGCTACCGCTATGACCAACTGATGCGCCTCGGCTGGAAGGTCTTCCTGCCGCTGTCGCTGGCGATGGTGATCGTGGTGGCCGGCGTGCTGCATTTCGCCGGCATCGCGCCGAAGTGAGGGCTGTCATGGGTATCAACGTCAACGCCACTGCACGCTCGCTTCTGTTGTCGGAATTCGTCTCGGCGTTCTTCCTCGCCATGCGCTATTTCTTCCAGCCGAAGCCGACGCTGAACTATCCGTTCGAGAAGGGCCCGATCTCGCCGCGCTTCCGCGGCGAGCACGCGCTGCGCCGCTATCCGAACGGCGAAGAGCGCTGCATCGCCTGCAAGCTGTGCGAGGCGGTCTGCCCGGCGCAGGCCATCACCATCGAGGCCGGCCCGCGCCGCAACGACGGCACCCGCCGCACCGTGCGCTACGACATCGACATGGTGAAGTGCATCTATTGCGGCCTCTGCCAGGAGGCCTGTCCTGTGGACGCCATCGTCGAAGGCCCGAACTTCGAGTTCGCGACCGAGACCCGCGAGGAACTGTTCTATGACAAGGCCAAGCTGCTCGCCAACGGCGATCGCTGGGAACGCGAGATCGCGAAAGCGATCGAGCTCGACGCGCCGTACCGGTGAGGTGAGGGCATGATCCTTCCCGCCATCACCACGTCATTCCGGGGCGCGCGCAGCGCGAACCCGGAATCTCGCGCCACAACCTCCAGATTCCGGGTTCGCGGGCTTTGCCCGCGCCCCGGAATGACGGGGACTGCCCGATGATCCTTCCCGCGCTGTTCTTCTATCTCTTCGCCGGCGTCTGCGTCGCCTCGGCCGTGATGGTGATTGTCTCGCGCAATCCCGTGCACTCCGTGCTGTACCTGATCCTGGCCTTCGTCAACGCCTCCGGCCTGTTCGTGCTGATGGGCGCCGAGTTCCTCGGCATGATGCTGATCGTCGTCTATGTCGGCGCGGTCGCGGTGCTGTTCCTGTTCGTGATCATGATGCTCGACGTCGACTTCCTCGAGCTGCGCGAGGGCTTCATCGAGTACCTGCCGGTCGGCCTCGTGATCGGAGGCATCTTCCTGTTCGAGCTGCTGCTCACCGTCGGCTTCTGGGTCATCAACCCCGGTGTCAGCAAGACGATCACGGCGGCGATCCCGACCAATGTCAGCAACACCGAGGCGCTCGGGCTCGTGCTGTATACGAAGTACATCCACTACTTCCAGCTCTCGGGCATGGTGCTGCTGGTCGCCATGATCGGCGCCATCGTGCTGACGCTGCGCCACAAGGCGAGCGTGAAGCGGCAGGACATCAACGTTCAGAACGCGCGCACGCCCGAGATGGCGATGGCGATGCGCAAGGTGGCGCCGGGGCAGGGGCTCTCGGATGCCGATGCGGCGGAGTGGGTGAAATGACGATCGGGCTCGGACATTACCTGGCGGTCGGCGCGATCCTGTTCACGCTCGGGATCCTCGGCATCTTCCTGAACCGCAAGAACATCATCGTCATCCTGATGTCGATCGAGCTGATCCTGCTCTCGGTCAACATCAACCTCGTGGCGTTCTCGACCTTCCTCGGCGACATCGTCGGCCAGGTCTTCGCGCTGCTGGTGCTGACCGTCGCTGCGGCCGAAGCCGCGATCGGTCTCGCCATCCTGGTGGTCTATTTCCGCAACCGCGGCTCGATCGCGGTTGAGGACGTCAATCTGATGAAGGGCTGAGCGCTCAAATGGTTCAGGCAATCGTTTTCCTGCCTCTGCTGGGCGCCATTCTGGCGGGGCTCATCGCCCTGGCCGGCGCGCATGCCCGCAACCCCTCGGGTGACGAGGTCGAGCATCATGGTGACCACGGCCACGGCGACGCCCACGCGTCGGCGGCCCATGGTGACCATGGCCACGACGATCACGGTCACGACGATCATGGCCACGGTCCGGTCGAGCCGCCTGCGGCGGGCTCGCGCGGCGCCGAGCTGATCACGACGGGGCTGCTGTTCGTCTCGGCGGCGCTGTCCTGGATGACGCTGGTCGATGTCGGCTTCATGCACCACGACACCCGCATCCAGCTGCTGCCCTTCATCTTCTCCGGCGATCTCCAGGTCTGGTGGACGCTGCGGGTCGACACGCTCACCGCCGTGATGCTGGTGGTGGTGACGACCGTGTCCTCGCTCGTGCACCTCTATTCCATCGGCTACATGGACGAGGACCCGAACCGGCCGCGCTTCTTCGGCTATCTCTCGCTGTTCACCTTCGCCATGCTGATGCTGGTGACGGCGGACAATTTGGTGCAGCTGTTCTTCGGCTGGGAAGGCGTGGGTCTCGCCAGCTACCTGCTGATCGGCTTCTGGTACCAGAAGCCGTCGGCGAACGCGGCCGCCATCAAGGCCTTCGTCGTCAACCGCGTCGGCGACTTCGGTTTTGCGCTCGGCATCTTCGCAATCTTCATGCTGACGAGCTCGACCGATTTCGAGACGATCTTCCATGCCGCGCCGAGCCTGACCGGCAAGACCATCAACTTCCTCGGCTGGCACGCCGACGCGCTGACCCTGACCTGTCTCCTGCTGTTCATGGGCGCGATGGGCAAGTCGGCGCAGTTCCTGCTGCACACCTGGTTGCCGGACGCGATGGAAGGCCCGACGCCGGTCTCGGCGCTGATCCACGCCGCGACCATGGTCACCGCCGGCGTGTTCATGGTGGCGCGCCTGTCGCCGCTGTTCGAGCTCGCTCCGACCGCACAGGCCGTCGTGATGTTCTTCGGCGCCACCACCGCGTTCTTCGCGGCGACCATCGGCCTCGTCCAGAACGACATCAAGCGCATCGTCGCCTATTCGACCTGTTCGCAGCTCGGCTACATGTTCGTCGCGATGGGGGCAGGGGCCTATTCGGTCGGCATGTTCCACCTGTTCACGCACGCCTTCTTCAAGGCGCTGTTGTTCTTGGGGAGCGGCTCGGTGATCTACGCGATGCACCACGAGCAGGACATCCGCAACATGGGCGGCCTCTGGAAGAAGATCCCCTACACCTATGCGGTGATGGTGGTCGGCACGCTCGCGCTGACCGGATTCCCGCTCACGGCCGGCTACTTCTCCAAGGACGCGATCATCGAAGCGGCCTATGCCTCGCACAACCCGTTCGCGGTGTACGGCTTCCTGATGACCATCGTCGCCGCCGGCCTGACCTCGTTCTACTCCTGGCGCCTGATCTTCAAGACCTTCCACGGCGAGCCGCATGACGAGCACCACTACGAGGCCGCGCATGAAGCCCCGCTCTGGATCCTGATCCCGATCGGCGTGCTCGCGGTCGGCTCGTTCGTCGCAGGCTTCCCGTTCAAGGAGCTGTTCGCCGGTCACGGCGTCGAGGAGTTCTTCCGCGAGTCCGTGAAGATGAACCCGCATATCATCGAGGAGATGCACCACATCCCCGAGACCATCGCCTTCCTGCCGACGGTGATGATGGTGCTGGGCTTCCTCGTGTCGTATTTGTTCTACATCCGCCGGCCTTATCTGCCGGTCGAGCTCGCCAACACGCAGCCGATGCTGTACCAGTTCCTGCTCAACAAATGGTACTTCGACGAGCTCTACGATCTGATCTTCGTCCGTCCGGCGAAGTGGATCGGCTATCAGCTCTGGAAGAAGGGCGACGGCTTCGTCATCGACGGCTTCGGCCCCGACGGCGTCTCCGCTCGCGTGCTGGACGTCACCCGCAACGTCGTGAAGATCCAGACTGGCTATCTCTATCACTACGCATTCGCCATGCTGATCGGAGCCGCCGGCCTGATCACCTGGTTCATGTTCGGCTTTGGAGGCCAGTAAATGACGACCTGGCCCATCCTTTCGGTCACGACGTTCCTGCCGCTGGTCGGCGCGCTGATCGTCTATCTCAGTCGCGGCGATGACGAGGCGGCCAAGCGCAACTCGCGCTGGATCGCGCTCTGGACCACGCTGATCACCTTCGCGGTGTCGGTGATCCTGGTCATGCGCTTTGACCCCAGCAATCCCGACTTCCAGTTCGTCGAGAAGGCGAACTGGCTCGCCACCGGCATCACCTATCACATGGGTGTCGACGGCATTTCGCTGCCGCTGGTGATCCTGACCACCGCCGTGATGCCGTTCTGCATCATCGCGAGCTGGAAGGCGATCACCAACCGCGTCCGCGAATACATGATGGCGTTCCTGATCCTGGAAACGCTGATGATCGGCACCTTCTCGGCGCTCGATCTCGTGCTGTTCTATTTGTTCTTCGAGGGCGGCCTGATCCCGATGTTCCTGATCATCGGCGTCTGGGGCGGTCCGCGCCGGGTCTACGCGTCGTTCAAGTTCTTCCTCTACACGCTGCTCGGCTCGGTCCTGATGCTGCTCGCCATCATGGCGCTGTACTGGAACGGCGGCACCACCGACATCCCGACCCTGATGCACACCGCCGTGCCGCGGAACCTGCAGACCTGGGCGTGGCTGGCCTTCTTCGCCTCGTTTGCGGTGAAGATGCCGATGTGGCCGGTGCACACTTGGCTGCCCGACGCGCACGTCGAGGCCCCGACGGCGGGCTCGGTGGTTCTGGCCGCGATCCTGCTGAAGATGGGCGGCTACGGCTTCCTGCGCTTCTCGCTGCCGATGTTCCCGCTGGCCTCGCACGACTTCGCGCCGCTGATCTTCACGCTCTCGGCCATCGCCATCATCTACACCTCGCTGGTGGCGTTGATGCAGGAGGACATGAAGAAGCTGATCGCGTACTCGTCCGTCGCGCATATGGGCTTCGTCACCATGGGCATCTTCGCCGGCACCATGCAGGGCGTTGCCGGCGGCGTGTTCCAGATGATCTCGCACGGCATCGTCTCCGGCGCGCTGTTCCTCTGCGTCGGCGTGGTCTACGACCGCCTGCACACCCGCGAAATCGCGGCCTATGGCGGCCTCGTCAACCGGATGCCGCTCTACGCGATGACCTTCATGGTCTTCACCATGGCCAATGTCGGTCTGCCCGGCACCTCCGGCTTCGTCGGCGAGTTCATGACGCTGCTCGGGACCTTCAAGGTCTCGATCCCGACCGCGTTCTTCGCCACCTTCGGCGTGATCCTGTCGGCAGCCTATGCGCTGTGGCTCTACCGCAAGGTCGTGTTCGGCGCGCTGGTCAAGCCGTCGCTCGCGAGCATGAAGGATCTCACCTTCCGTGAGTGCCTGACGCTGTTCCCGATGATCGCGCTGACGATCCTGTTCGGCGTCTATCCGAAGCCGGTGCTCGACATGTCGGCCGCCTCGGTCCAGCAACTCGTTAACAACTACAACACCGCTGTGACGGCCGTGAAGGCCGCCGCACTGCTCCATTGATCGGGCAGGTCAGGATATCGCCATGAGCTTTGAGACTGCAGGTTATCAACTGGCGCCGGTGCTGCCCGAGATCGTGCTCGCGATCGGAGCCATGGCTCTGCTGATGCTGGGCGCCTATCGCGGGCAGGGGACCACGAGCGCGGTCACCTCGCTGGCGGTCGTGCTTCTGGTCGTGGTCGGCGTGCTCGAATACATGCTGCCCGCCGGCAAGCAGGTGACCTTCGGCGGCAGCTTCATCGTCGACGATTTCGCCCGCTTCATGAAGATCCTGGCCCTGATCGGCTCGGCGGTGACGCTGGTGCTGTCGACCGAGTTCCTGTCCGATCCCTCGCGCCGCATCTTCGAATACGCCATCCTGGTGCTGCTCTCGACGCTCGGCATGATGGTGCTGATCTCGGCCGGCGACCTGATCTCGCTCTATCTCGGCCTCGAATTGATGTCGCTGGCGCTCTATGTCGTGGCGGCCTCGAACCGCGACAACGCCAAGTCGACCGAAGCCGGCCTCAAGTACTTCGTGCTCGGCGCGCTGTCCTCGGGCATGCTGCTCTACGGCGCCTCGCTGATCTACGGCTTCACCGGCACGGTCAGCTTCACCGGCATTGCCGCGGCCGCGACGGTTTCGAACGTTGGCCTGTTGTTCGGTCTGGTCTTCCTGCTCGTCGGCCTCTGCTTCAAGGTGTCGGCCGTGCCGTTCCACATGTGGACGCCTGACGTGTACGAGGGCGCGCCGACCCCGGTCACGGCCTTCTTCGCCTCGGCGCCGAAGGTCGCCGCGCTCGCCGTCTTCACCCGCGTCACGCTGACCGCATTCCCCGGCATCGTCTCGCAGTGGCAGCAGATCCTGGTGTTCGTGTCGATCGCCTCGATGGCGCTCGGCTCCTTCGCCGCGATCGGCCAGACCAACATCAAGCGCCTGATGGCCTATTCCTCGATCGGCCACATGGGCTTTGCCCTGGTCGGCCTTGCCTCGGGCACGGTCGAGGGCGCGCAGGGCGTCCTGATGTACATCGTGATCTATGTCGCGATGACGCTCGGCTCGTTCTCGATCATCCTCGCCATGCGCCGCAACGGCCAGGCCGTCGAGCAGATCAGCGATTTCGCAGGTCTGTCGCGCACCAACCCGCTGCTCGCCTTCATGTTCGCGATGCTGCTGTTCTCGCTCGCCGGCATCCCGCCGCTCGCCGGCTTCTTTGCGAAATGGTACGTCTTCGTTGCTGCGATCAAGGCCAACTTGTTCACGCTCGCCGTCGTCGGCGTGCTGACCAGCGTGGTCGGCGCCTACTACTACCTCGCCATCGTCAAGACGATGTATTTCGACGAGCCGGCCGGCCAGGTCGATCCGGTGCGCATCGAAGTGCGGACGGTGCTGGCCGTGGCGGGCCTGTTCAACATCCTGTTCGCGCTGTTCGCAGGCCCCGTGGTGAGCGTCGCCTCCGCCGCGGCAAAGTCGCTGTTCTAGGATGGCCTTCGCGCTCGGTCCTCGCGCAAGAGCTGCGGGCTACAAGCTCGCGGCGTTCGAACGGACCGGCTCGACCAACACCGAGGCGATCGAACGCGCCCGGGCCGGCGAACGCGGCCCGATGTGGTTCGTCACGTCGGAGCAGACCGCCGGCCGCGGCCGCCGGCAGCGCGCCTGGATCGCGCCGAAGGGCAACCTCGCGGCCAGCGTTCTCGAGGTCCTCGACATCGCGCCTGCGGTTGCCGCCACCATCGGGTTTGCCGCCGGGCTGGCCGAAGAGGCCGCGCTGGAGAAAGTCAGCCTGGAAGCCGCCCTGCGCCTCGGCGAGGGCCGTCCCCGCTACGCCCTGAAATGGCCGAACGACGTGCTGGCGAACGGCAAGAAGCTCGTGGGCATCGGCCTGGAGGCGGAGGCCATTGCCGGCCGCCTCGCCATCGTCGTCGGTATCGGCACCAATGTCGTCGCCGCGCCCGAGGGGACGCCCACGCCCGCCATCTCGCTGGCCGCGCTCGGCGTCCAGATCAGCGCCGAGGAGCTGTTCTCGGCGCTATCCGACGCCTGGGTCGAGTTCCGCGGTCTTTGGGACAATGGCCGTGGCTTTGCCGATATCCGAAAACTCTGGCTGGAGCGGGCCGCCGGCCTTGGCGAGCCGGTTGCGATCCACACGGGAGCCACGACGCTGGAAGGCATTTTTGACACCATCGACGACACCGGCTGCCTGATCGTTCGCACCGCCGACGGCCGCCGTGTTCCGGTGGCCGCGGGCGAGGTATTCTTCGGCCCGGTCCGCTCCGTGGGAGCTGCGTAATGGCGAAGCCCGAAGAACTGGTGTTTGCGCCGCTCGGCGGCGTCGGCGAGATCGGCATGAACCTGTCGATCTACGGCCTCGGCAACCGCCAGCAGCGCGCCTGGATGGCGGTCGATCTCGGTGTCTCCTTCGGCGACGAGGAGCATCTGCCGGGCATCGACCTGATCATGCCGGACATCAGCTTCCTGGAGAAGGAGCGCAAGAACCTGATGGGGCTGGTGCTGACCCACGCCCATGAGGATCATTTCGGCGCCATCATCGACCTCTGGCCGAAGCTGAAATGCCCGATCTACGCGACGCAGTTCAGCGCCGCGCTGTTCGAGGCCAAATGTGCCGCCGAGCGCAATGCGCCGAAGATCCCGGTGACGGTGGTGCCGTCCGGCGGCCGCGTCGATGTCGGCCCGTTCAACGTCGAGTTCATTCCCGTCGCGCATTCGATTCCCGAGGCGCATGCGCTGGCGATCCACACCTCGGCCGGCACGGTGCTGCACACCGGCGACTGGAAGATCGACCCGACCCCGACCCTGGGGCAGCCGACCGACGAGAAGCGGCTGCGCGAGCTCGGCGAGGAGGGGCTGCTCGCCCTGATCGGCGATTCCACCAACGCGGTGCGCGACGGCCGCTCGCCCTCGGAAGCCGAGGTCGCCCGCACCATCATCGATCTCGTGAAGTCGGCCAAGGGCCGCGTCGCCGTCACGACCTTCGCCTCCAACGTCGCCCGCATCAAGGCTGTCGCGGCCGCTGCGAAAGCCGCCGATCGCGAGGTCGTCGTGGTCGGACGTGCCATGGAGCGCGTGGTGCAGGTCGCGCGCGAATGCGGCTATCTCGACGGCGTGCAGAATTTCCGTTCGCCCGAGGTCTACGGCCATCTGCCCCAGGACAAGGTGCTGGCGCTGTGCACCGGCAGCCAGGGCGAAGCGCGCGCCGCGCTGGCCCGCATCGCCAATGACGACCACCCCGAGATCACGCTCAACCGCGGCGACAGCGTCATCTTCTCCTCGCGCACCATCCCCGGCAACGAGAAGGCGGTCGGCTCGATCATCAACAATCTGGTGCTGCAGGGCGTCGAGATCATCACCGACCGCGACGCTCTGGTCCACGTCTCCGGCCATCCCCGCCGCGACGAATTGCGCGACATGATCGCCTGGACCAGGCCGCAGCTCCTGATCCCCGTTCATGGCGAAGCCCTGCATCTGCACGAGCACGCCAAGCTGGCGCGCGCCGCCGGCGTGCCGCGCGTGCTGGTCTGCCGCAACGGCGACCTCGTCAAGCTCGGCCCGGGCGATCCCGGCATCGTCGGCGAGGTGCCCTCGGGCCGTCTCTACAAGGACGGCACGATTTTGGAGGATTCCAAGTCGCGTGCCGTGGTCGAGCGCCGTCGCATGGCCTTCTCCGGCTGCGCCTTCGTCGCCATCGCCATGACCGAGCAGGGCGAGCTGGCCGACGATCCCGAGGTCGATCTGGTCGGCATCCCCGAGAAGAACAGGGCGGGCGAGCCCTTCGACGACATCGTCTTCGACGCCGTGATGTCGACGATCGAGGGGCTGCCGAAGGCCCGCCGTCGCGACCCCGACGCCTTGGGCGAGTCGGTGCGACGCGCTGTCCGGTCCGTCATCAACGAACATTGGGGCAAGAAGCCCCCCTGTCTGGTACACGTGCTGACAGTGTAACTGTGTCGGCATGGTCTGTTCTGCGGATCATGCGCTGAGGGAGAAGGAACATGCTGGGTCGCCTCAACCATGTCGCGATCGCGACCAAGGATGCCGTCAAGGCCGCGAAGATCTACGGCACGGCGTTCGGCGCCCAGATCTCGGAAGCCGTGCCGCTGCCCGAGCACGGCGTCATCACGGTGTTCGCCACGCTCCCCAACACCAAGATCGAATTCATCGAGCCGCTCGGCGAGGCCTCGCCGATCGCAAAATTCGTCGAGCGCAACCCCGACGGCGGCATCCACCATGTCTGCTACGAGGTCGTGGACATCATCGCCTCGCGCGACACGCTGGTGAAGGAGGGGGCCCGCGTGCTCGGCGATGGCGTGCCCAAGATCGGCGCCCACGGCAAGCCGGTGCTGTTCCTGCACCCGAAGGACTTTTCCGGCGCGCTGGTCGAAATCGAGCAGGCATAAGGCCGCCCCATGGCCATCCAGATCTCGACCGCGATCGCGATTTACTTCGTCATCTGGTGGATCGCGCTGTTCCTGACGCTGCCATTCGGCGTGCGCAGCCAGCACGAGGACGGCGGCGGCGCGCCCGGCACCGACCCCGGTGCCCCGATCTTGACCCGGATGGGCCGCAAGCTGATCTGGACAACCATCATCTCGGCGATCATCTACGGCGCGGGCCTTGCCGCCTATCACGCCGGCTATCTCTCGATCGAGCACCTTTCGAAATTGATGGGCATGCCGTTTTAGACTTTTTGGATACTGCTTTGGGGGGACGAATGACTTTTCAGAGGATCGTCATCGCGCTTCTGGTGTTGATCGTGGCCGGTCTCGGCGCCGTCGGCTATTTCGAGTGGCGAATGGCGGTGCAGGTGCGCACCCTGAAGGCGTTCGTCGAGGGCTATGTCTTCAACGAAGCCGTCATGGCCTGCGAGCAGGCCAAGAGCTCGACCCCGTTCAAATGGAACGGCGGCAAGAGCACCTCGGTGATCGGCCTCAACTCCGTCAAGCTGGACAAATACACGGTCAGCGCCAGCTACACGCTGGTGGCGGACCTCGTTTATTGTGATTACGATCCGATCAAACGAAAGGCCGAGATCGGCTCGAGCTTCCTGGAGCGGGAGTAACGATCCGGCCATGCCAGGCATGGGATGGGATCGTCATGGTGCAGGGGCAGGGAGACTACCGGATTCTGCATGAGGCGGACTTGCGGGATCATCTCGCAGGCCTGCCGGATCTGACGGCGCGCCTCGGCGGCGATCCGGCTGCCTGGGACATTACCGAGGTCGGCGACGGCAACCTCAACCTCGTCTTCATCGTCAAGGGCACGAGCGGCGGCGTCGCCGTGAAGCAGGCGCTGCCTTATGTCCGCCTCGTCGGCGAGAGCTGGCCGCTGCCGCTGTCGCGGGCCCACTACGAATATCTCGCGTTGTCACGCCAGGCGGAGCTCGCACCCGGCCTCGTGCCGGCTCTGCTGCATCACGACGAGACTCTCGCGCTGACGGTGATGGAGCTGCTCGAGCCCCACATCATCATGCGCAAGGGGCTGGTCGCGGGCAGGCAATATCCCGGCTTCGCCGGTGACATCACCACCTTCATGGCGCGGACGCTGTTCTTCACCTCCGACCTTGCGCTGTCGGCGGCCGAGAAGAAGCAGGGCATTGCGGCCTTCGCCGGCAACCATGCGCTCTGCAAGATCACCGAGGACCTGATCTTCACCGATCCCTACCGCATCGCCGAGCAGAACCGCTGGACCGCGCCCTATCTCGATGCGCTCGCCGCCAGCCTGCGCGACGACATGGAGCTGCACGTTGCCGTCTCCCGGCTGAAGCTGAAATTCATGGCAAGCCCCGAGGCGCTGCTCCATGGCGACCTCCACACCGGTTCTATCATGGTCACGGCCAGCCAGACGCGGGTGATCGATCCCGAATTCGCGTTCTATGGCCCGATGGGGTTCGACGTCGGCGCCGTGCTCGCCAACCTCCTGATGGCTTATTTCGCCTCCGCCGGCCACGAGCGCGCCCCAGGCGAGCGGGCCGCGTTCGAGGCCTGGGTGCTGGAGACGATCGAGCAGGTCTGGATCGGGTTTGCCCGCAAGTTTCTGGAGCTCTGGCGCGCAGGGGGCACTGGCGATGCCTATCCGGTCTCGCTCTTTGCCGGCCCGCAGGGCGCGACGCGCCTCGAGGCCGAGCGCCAGACCTACATGCAGCGCCTGTTCACTGAGGCCGTCGGCTTCGCCGCCGCAAAGACCATCCGCCGCATCTTCGGCCTCGCCCATAACATCGACTTCGAGCTGATCGAGGATGCGAAGACGCGGGCGATCAGCGAAGCACGCGCGGTGCGGCTGGCGCGGGCGATGATGGTGGAGACCGGGACTTTTCGGACGATCGGCGATGTGACGGGCGCCGCGCGGAAGCTGCGGGACTGGATGCCGGAATTGTCGGGCTGACGAAGACTTTCTGCGAGGAGGGGGCTCCACACTCCGTCATTGCGAGCGTAGCGAAGCAATCCAGAATCCCTCCGCGGAAAGAATCTAGATTGCTTCGTCGCAAGAGTTCGTCGCAATGACGTGGCGAAGCCTTCGCTCGCAATGGCGGGGGAGGCCGCGGACGGTTGCCAACGGTGACCCATCGTCATGTTCGTTCGATGACGCACCGCGTCAATCGGCGGCTTGCACTGGCCGCGGGATGCAACCTGTGTCCTCGAGGTCTCCGTCGAAGGGCTGCCATCTGGAACCGGGATAGGTCACCACCAAAACGAAGCTTGCGTTCGACGGGTGACGAATGATCAAATCCCTGATCGGCACGCACCTGCGTTGTTGGGGGACTCATGATGTTCAGGATGATTGCGATCGTTGCGGGGATTGGGCTGGCGCTGGCCGCCACGGCGGAGGCCCAGACGCCGCGCAGGGGCGGAACCATCCGCATGACCGCGCCGTATGGCTCGAGCTTCACGAGTCTCGACATTCACACCACGCAGCGCGCCCAGGACGAGATCTACGCCAAGGCGCTGCATCGCTCGCTCTACATCTGGAATTCGGCGGAAGGAAAGCCGGTTCTGGAGCTCGCCAAGGAGGACGTGGTCTCGGGCGGAGGCCTGGTTCATACCTTCAAGCTGCGCGACGACGCCTATTTCCACAACGGCCGGAAGATGACCGCGGACGATGTCATCTGGTCCTACAACCGCATCATGGACGGCACCAAGGCCTTTCCCGGTGCGCGCTTCGTGCGCGTCATCGAGGGGGCCGCGGCGGTCGAGAAGGGCCAGGCCAAGGAGATCTCCGGCCTGAAGAAGATCGACGATTTCACCATCGAGATGAAGCTGACAGAGAAGGTCGATCCCGGCTTCTACTTCTTCACCGCGCTGACCTCGATCTATCCCGCCGACGAAGGCGCCAAGGAGAGCTTCATCCAGAAGCCGATCGGTCTCGGGCCGTTCAAATTCGTCGAGCACGTGCCGGGATCGCGCATCGTGCTGGAGCGATGGGACCGGTTCTACAAGCCGGGCAAGCCTTATGCCGACAAGGTCATCGTGTCGATCATGGCCGAGGCCGCGGCCCGCGACGTCGCCTTCCGCAACAAGGAGATCGACACCTCGGTGCTGGGACCTGCGCAATACGTGGCGTATCAGTCCGACGCCGCCCTCAAGGGCACCATCGTCGAGGTCGCCGAGGTCTTCACGCGCTACATGGGCATGAATCCCTCGTTCAAGCCGTTTTCCGACAAGCGCGTGAGGCAGGCGATCAACTACGCGATCGATACCGATCTGATCATCAACAAGCTGGTCAAGGGCAAGGCCTATCGCGCCACCAGCTGGCTGCCGCTGACCTCGCCCGCCTATGACAAGGCGATGAAGCCTTACGCCTACGATCCCGCCAAGGCCAAGCAGCTGCTCGCCGAGGCCGGCTACCCCTCAGGCTTCGAATTCGAATGGACCACCAGCCAGAACGAAAGCTGGGGCCTGCCGATCGTGTCGGCCGTGATCCCGATGCTGGACAAGGTCGGCATCAAGGTGAAGGTGAAGCAGGTCGAGACCGCGGTGCTGGCGGAGGTGGTGCGCAGCGGCGACTATCAGGCCTTCATCTATTCCCAGGCCAGCGGTCCTGACCCGCTGGCCGCCCTCAAATGCTTCCACTCGGCGACGCCGCAGCCGGCCTGCAACTACATGACCTACAAGAACGCCGATTTCGACAAGATCGTCGACCAGGCAGGGCAGGCCGACGACGGCGCAAGGCGCATCGAATTGCTGCAAAAGGCCAATGCGCTGCTCTATGACGAGGCGCCGGTCTGGTTCTTCAACTACAACAAGGCGGTCATGGCGGTGCAGCCGTGGCTGAAGGGAGTTCAGCTGAATGCGACGGAGCTGACTCACCAGAACGTCGAAGACCTCTGGGTCGACGAGACCTCGCCCGCGAAGTGACAGACGCTCTCGCGCTCCCTCCATCGTAGCGAACGGTGGAGGGGGAGAGGAAAGTGCCGATGCTCTCGTTCCTGTTCCGTCGCCTGCTGCAGACCATTCCGACCGTGCTCGCGGTCGTGCTGCTGGTCTTCGTGCTGTTCAGCGTCGTTCCCGGCAGCATCGTCTCCTCCATGAGCGACGATAGCGATCCCCAGGTCGAGCTGCGGATGAAGAAGCAGCTCGGCCTCGACGATCCCGTCTATGTGCGGTTCGGCGCCTACATTGCCAAGCTCGCGACCGGTGATTTCGGGACGTCGTTCCGGACCCGCGAGCCTGTTACGACCATGATCGCCAAGCGGGCATGGCCGACGCTGCAGCTCGTCTTCGCCGCCATGGCGTTTGCCGTCGTCGTCGGTGTGCCGCTGGGTTTCATCGCGGCGCTGAAGCCGGGCGGCATCGTCGATACGCTTGCGATGGTCGTTGCCGTGTCGGGCCTGTCCATCGCCAAATTCTGGCTCGGGCTGGTCCTGATGTACCTGTTCGCGCTGAAGCTCGGCTGGCTGCCGAGTTTCGGCTACGGCGACGGCGGATTGAAATATCTGCTGCTGCCGGCCGTGACGCTCGGGGTGTCGCCGATGGCGCTGTTTGCCCGGACGACCCGCGCCGCGGTCCTGGAGATCATGACCGCTGATTTCGTCCGCACCGCGCGCTCCAAGGGCATGAGCGAGACGAGGGTGGTGAAATGGCATGTGATGCGCAACGCGCTCGTCATCATCCTCACCACCGTCGGCCTGCAATTCGGCGCCTTGATGGGGCAGGCGGTCGTGGTCGAAAAACTGTTCTCCTGGCCGGGGATCGGCTCGCTGCTGGTCGACAGCGTCCTGCAGCGGGACATCCCGGCCGTGCAGGGCTCCATTCTCGTGGTGGTGCTGGCCTTCCTCGCGATCAATCTCTTGATCGACGTGCTCTACGGCGTGATCGATCCCAGGATCCGATACGCATGAAGCTCCGCGCCAATCTCGTCATCGGGGGTTCGCTGTTCGCGCTTGCGATCCTGGTCGGCCTGCTCGCGCCCTGGCTCGCGCACACCGATCCCGTCATGGATGCCAATCTCATGAACGCGGAAGAGCCGCCGAGCTGGACCTGGTGGTTCGGCACCGACGACCAGGGCCGCGACATCTATTCCCGCGTCGTCTACGGCGCACGCGTCTCGCTGACGGTCGGGATCATCTCGCAGCTCATCAACAGCGTCATCGGCGTGGCCTTGGGGCTGAGCGCCGGCTATTTCGGCGGCTGGTGGGACGATGTCGTCAACGCCCTGACCAACCTCATGCTCGCGATCCCGTCGCTGATCTTCGCGCTGGCGATCATGGCGGTGCTCGGCCCCGGCCTGACCAGCCTGTTGATCGCGCTCGGGCTGACCAACTGGTCCTTCACCTGCCGGATCGCGCGGGCCTCGGCGCTGTCGCTGCGGAGCCAGGGTTATGTGCAGGCGGCGACCGTGCTCGGCTACGGCGATCTGCGCATCATGATCACGCAGCTGCTGCCGAACATGCTCGGGCCGCTGATCGTGATCGGCACGCTCGGCATGGGCAGCGCGGTGTTGTCGGAGGCCGCCTTGTCGTTCCTCGGCCTTGGCGTCCGTCCGCCCTTCCCAAGCTGGGGCAGCATGCTGTCGGAAGCCCGCGAGCAGATCACGACGGCGCCGTGGCTCTCGATCTTTCCGGGCCTCGCCATCTTCCTGACCGTGCTCGGCCTCAATCTGCTCGGCGACGGCCTGCGCGACATCCTCGATCCCCAATCGCGGAGCCGGCGCACATGACCGGCACGCCGCTGCTCGAGGTCGAGGACCTCAAGCTCGATCTCGATACCGGATCGGGGCGCGTTGCGGCGGCCGAGGGCGTTTCGTTCCGCATCGACCGCGGCGAGACCTTCGGCCTCGTCGGCGAATCCGGCTGCGGCAAGAGCATCACGGCGCTGGCCCTGATCGGCCTGCTGCGGCACCCCTTGTCGATCGGCGGCGGCGTCATCCGTTTCGAGGGCCGGGAGATCCAGCACCTGTCGGCCGCCAGACAGCGCGATCTGCGCGGCAACCGGATCGCGATGATCTTCCAGGAGCCGATGACGGCGCTGAACCCGGTCTCGCCCGTGGGCCGGCAGATCGCCGAGATGTTCGTGCTGCACAAGGGCAAGAGCTGGCGGGAGGCCGACCGGCTCGCGGTCGAGGCGCTGGCGAATGTCCGCGTGCCTGCGCCCGAGCGGCGCGTGAAAGACTATCCGCACCAGCTGTCGGGCGGCATGCGCCAGCGCGTGATGATCGCCATCGCGCTCGCCTGCGGTCCGGATCTGCTGATCGCCGACGAGCCGACCACGGCTCTCGACGTCACCGTGCAGGCCGAGATCATCGAGCTGATGCGGAATTTGTGCGCGGAGCGGGGAACCGCCATCCTGATGATCAGCCACGATCTCGGCCTCGTCGCCAATGTCTGTCGCCGCGTCGCCGTGATGTATGCCGGCCGCATCGTCGAGGAGCGCGGCTCGGCCGATATCTTCCGCGCGCCCTCGCACCCCTATACGCAGGGCCTCGTCGCCTCGCTGCCGCGGCTCGGCAGCCGCGCTGCGCTCGGCCGCGCCAGGCTCCAGGAGATCGCGGGCGTCGTTCCCGCCATCACCCATTTCCCCGATGGCTGCCGGTTCAATCCGCGCTGCGCGCAGGCGACCGAGATTTGCCGTACCGCGGCTCCGGATGTGGATTTGCTGGAGGCGGGCGGGTTGGTGAGGTGCCATCACCATGCATGAGCCGCACGACATGCCGGGTGAGGGAAGGCCGGACGACGATCTCATTCTCAGCGTTAGGGATCTCGCGGTTCATTTTCCGCTTGGCGGCGGCTTGCTGGGGGGCGGCAAGCGGCTGCTCCGGGCCGTCGACGGCGTCGATCTCAGCTTGAAGCGCGGCGAGTGCCTCGGCCTCGTCGGCGAGTCCGGCTCGGGCAAGTCGACGGTCGCCTTGTCGATCCTCGGCCTGCTGGCGCCGACGCGCGGCCGCATCACGGTGGACGGGCAGGTGGTGACGAGCCGCCAATCCGGCGATCGCAAGGCGCTCGCCCGCACCGTGCAGATCGTGTTTCAGGATCCCTATGCCTCGCTCAACCCGCGCCAGACCGTTCGCCGCACGCTGGAGGATCCCCTGCGCGTGCACGGGGTCACCGCGAAGAGCGAAATCGAGGACCGCGTCGCGACGATGCTGCGCCATGTCGGCCTGCGGCCCGAGCAGGCCGACCGCTACCCGCACGAATTCTCCGGCGGCCAGCGCCAGCGTATCGGCATTGCGCGCGCGTTGATCCTCAATCCCAAGATCGTGATCTGCGACGAGCCGGTGTCGGCGCTCGACGTCTCGATCCGCGCACAGATCATCAATCTGCTGCTGGAGCTGAAGGATACGCTCGGCCTGTCCTACATCATGATCAGCCACGACCTCGGCGTCGTCGAGCACATGAGTGACCGCGTCGCCGTGATGTATCTCGGCCGCATCGTCGAGAACGGCGACTGGCGCGAGATCTTCGAACGGCCCGCGCACCCCTATACGCGTGCACTGATCGCGGCCATCCCGGATCCCTTGCACCATGCTCCGCTGGCGACGACAGGGGGCGACCTTCCCAACCCGCTGAATCCGCCTGACGGCTGCGCCTTCAGCCCGCGCTGCCGCTATGCGGAAGATGTCTGCCGTCGCGAGCCGGGGCCAGTGCTGGAGACGCGGCCCGACGGACATGCGGTGCGGTGCTGGCGGAGTGAGGAGCTTGCGGGACGGGTGGCCGCGGCGGCGGATTAGGACGTAAACTCATAATGCCGCGGATGTCCGGTTCTAAGATCGAAGCGGAATGATTGCGTTCTTCAGAGTACGACTGGTTTTGACCCGAAGCGGACATCCTCTGTTTATGGAAAATTGAGCATTCACTGTGATCTCGGTTGACGGAGCGCTCCTCTGCAACCGACAAGTGGCCTTGGGGGTGTCAGGTCATTTGTCGCCCGCTCCGAACCGAGATTGGCCGTGAAATCTATCTGCAAAACCGCAGTTTTGGCTCAACTTGTTGCTGCGAGCTTATGTGTCGGGGCGTGTTCTCCCCAGGAGGACGCCCATCTCACTTGTGCGACGACTATTTTTGTCGCGGACAAGCTTATGGAAACGGGCAAAGTCCCCAATGACCTTGCGCTACGACAAAAAGCCAACGACGCTGAGGTCAACCATCAGAACGCCTCTGCGACTTTCCGAAGGTTGGACACACGTGAGCCTGAAGGTGAGCATGAACGTCTGATGGAGCTTGCGTTCATCTTTGGGAAGGAACGTGATCGAATTCTCAATGAGCTATCACCGAAGGAAGTTGTCGCCCGGGCGAAGACTTGCATCGAACAAGCACCTCCGAAGGGGCGAGGGTTTCCGCGTCCGGATGGCAGCTTTTGACAGGACGGGCACGGCTACGCTGCGCAGTAGCTCATTGTTCGCGCTAGGAGACGCGGAGGTTTCCGGTGTGGGATATTCGATGGTTTAGAGACCTAGCCTACTTATGGGGTACCGTAGCGTTACTCTCCTTTATTCCTGCCCTGATCGTTGGCGCAGCAATTGGGCGGCTTGTGGGACGATGGTTTCTGTGCGTCCTTCTTAGCTATGCCGCCGCCATAGCGCTCCTCGCTCTTACGCGCGTTCAGCAAGGCTTCCGTCACCCTCCGAGTTTGATCGAGCTGCTTGCCTATTCCGCAGTGTTTGCTCTGCCGCCGATTTTGGCCTTCGCATCTGTGGGATACCTGGTCGGACGCAAGTTCAAAGAGCGGCGCGATCTGAAATCCCGCTGATTGGCGAGCAGCCTAATGTCTGCGATTGGCCCGTTTGAGACATGCCGGAGCGGTCGAACACTGTAGTTCACAGGCGTAGACCGGAAGCGAACGGCACGCGCCCAAAGTGACGCGATTGACCTGAAGCGGACCTCGGCTGCTTCATTCATAGTTGAGAATTTGGCGCGATATTGGTTGACCAAAATAGCTCGCACAACCTTGTTGGGCACCTTGAAGTTCGCCGCAAATGGGTTTCGCACGATGCCGATTATGCCACTGTTTTTCGTTCGGCTTGGCGCTCTAGTCGCGATCAGCCTTTGCCTAGCTGGCTGCGGGCGGTCCGAGAGCTACCGATACAAACTGACACTGTCAGTCAACACGCCGGAAGGCATTAAGCGGAGCTCAAGCGTAACTGAGTGGGATTTTCGGCAAGTCTCAATCCCTGCTCGTGGAACCCCGCACAGGCTTCGCGGCCAAGCTCTGTATCTGGACCTCGGCCCCAATGCGAGGCCGCTAATCGCTTTGCTCACCAGTCACCTTCACGAAAAGCCGGGCGGCGTTATTTGGGATTGGTCTGGCGCTGGCTTAGTGTCTAAGTTCCACGGTCTGCAGACAGAATTTGGAAATGACGATGCTTTTTTGGATTGGGTCGCGCGCCTTTCCCACGTGCGGGGTCCGGTAAGGATTACTCCTGCCGACCTGCCTGATCTCGTGACATTCGCTGACATCAATGATCCGATGAGCGTGATCGAGGTCAATCCGAACGATCTTCAGGCGGCGCTGGGCCAGAACGTCACTTGGAACGAGATCACGCTTGATATGACGGATGAGCCGGTCACGACGAGTATCAAGTCAAAGTTGCCGTGGTTGTCTGAATATCAAGCGAAGAACTTCAGGCTTGATGGGTCAAAGTACGGGACAAGCCGTACGATCACAAACCAGTTGAGTTCATACGATTTCGATCAAACCTACTGATTTAGTGGGAACGCACGGGGCGGCAACGCGAGGCAGGCCTAATTCTGCTTCTGGCCCGGAGCTGTCTGTAAGGGCAGCGCAGAGCGCGTCTGCTCTGCCCCCGAAGTCAGACGTCAACTTGTTCTGCTATCGCGAGCGCGTCGTCGACCTCGATGCCAAGATATCGGACGGTGCTCTCGATCTTCGTATGCCCCAGAAGGAGCTGTACGGCTCGCAGGTTGCCAGTTCGGCGATAGATCAAGGTCGCCTTGGTCCGGCGAAGGGAATGCGTCCCGAACAGGTGCGGGTCTGGTCCGATATCGGCGATCCAGTGAGATAGGAGCCGGGCATACTGGCGGGTCGTCATATGTCCACTCCGCCGCCGGCCAGTGAACAAATACTCTCCTGACTTCTTGCCTGTAATCCGTAAGAAGTCGTCGATTGCCTGCCGGGGCGATTCCGTCAATTCAAATTTGACTGGCCGGCCGGTCTTCTTCTGTCGGACGGTCGCGCGGTCGGCCGAATATCCGCCTGGCGCAAGGTCATCGACTTTCAAGGCTACGACGTCGCAGCCGCGGAGCTTGCTATCGATTGCGACGTTGAACAGCGCCAGATCGCGCATTCGGCCTTCGACCTGGAGCTTGGTTCGGATTGACCAGACGTGCTTCGGACGGAGCGGCGGCTTTGCTCCGACAATCTTTCCCTTGTTCCAAGGAACGTGCTTCGAGACAGCGGGGATGGTGCTTGTGGTAGCGGTCATGTCGACCTCCTCAGCTAGTGAGGCTGGTCATTTTCCGCCGGGAGCCCTTCTAGTTCAGCGTTCGCTTTTAGATGATTGAAGACGTACTTACGTCCAATTCGAACTATGCCGGACCGATTTTATTTCGAAGCGGGCATTGCAGCCTGCGAACAAGGCCCCTTCGCCAAGCAACCTTCTCAAACCAAGGTCCGCTCGCAACAGATCAATGGCAAATCCGCAGGCATGCAACTTTGCCAGGACTGCCTTTCGTTGTATGCATACGTAAGGATGATCTAGCGATCCATTACTCGTTAACAGAGAATCACCTAGAGATTGTGCATGTCCCTCGTGGAGTTGCAATGGCACATTCTGAGCGTCAAATCATCCAACAGAACTCGGAGCCGGGCGATAAAGGTCATCTTGCAGCGATGCGCCTCGAGAAATTTCGTGCCGCTGCGATCGAACATTTGCGCAGTGGCCAACTACTGAAGGCACAGTCTTGCGTCAAAGAAGCATTCAAGCTCGATGCGGAGAGCGCTGAAAGCCTTCACCTCATGGCCGTTGTAGACGCTGCCGCCGGTCGCGCGGACAGAGCAATAGATTGGGCCTCCCGTGCGATCCGGAAAGATCCCCAACCTGTCTACTTGGCCACGCTGGGCAATGCGCTTGCGGCTGCTGGCCGCCTTGAAGAGGCCTTGAGGGTCTGCGACAAGGCAATAGAGGTCAAGTCCAGCGATGCCGAGCTTTGGCGGCAGATGGGAGATGCGCTGATCCAGGCTCGAAGAAGCAGCGAAGCTCTACTTTGCTTTCGTCGCGCGTTCGAACTTGATCCGGGGCATGCTGACGCTGCGTATAAGGCAGGCCACCTTCTGC
>NZ_LFJB01000082.1:0-51874 GCF_006658625.1 Bradyrhizobium sp. UNPF46 | reverse complement strand
ATCAGAACCGAAGCTCTAGATTCTTGTTTTGACGCGTTTTCTTCACGCGAACCGGTGTCCACTTCGCTCGAAAACGCTCTAGCGGCGCAGGCTGGCCCAGACGCCGCCCAGGATCAGCAGACCGCCGAAAAGATGGATCAGCTTCGGCGGCTCACCGAGGATCGCGAAAGACAATAGCGCGCTCGCAATCGGCCCGAGATAGAGCACGAGCGAGGTCCGCACCGAGCCGAACCTGCCGCCGAGCCAGGCAAAGCCGGCATAGGCGAGCAGGCCGGGAACGATGCCGGCAAAGACATAGGCCGACAGCGCCTTGGTGCTGAAGACCTGGGCCGGCATCGCCCACATCTCCATGGCCGCTGGTGGCAGCGAGAACAGCGCGCCGGCACCCGAGAACAGGCTGATGCGCGCGAGCAGCGACGCCTTGGGCGCGGCGCGCGATTGCAGCAGCGTATAGCCGGACCAGCCGAGCATCGCGATCACGACGAGGCCGTCGCCCGCCACGGTCTGAAGCTCGATCAGCGTCTGCGGATGGCCGCCGGAGATGATGAGCAGCGCACCTCCGAGCGCGAGCGCCGTGCCGAGCCATTGCTGCGGGCCGACATGCTCGATGCCGCGCAGGGCCGAGATCAGCAGCACGGTGATCGGCGACAGCGCCATGATCAGCGCGATGTGGATCGCCGTCGTCGATACGCCGGCGGCATAGACCGGCCCGCCGCACAGGAACATGCCCATGAAGCCGGCGGCGAGGATCGGCCAGACGTTTCGGCCGAGCGGCACGCGGCCATCGCGGATCTCCCTCAGCGCGATCGGCGCGAGCCCGATTGCGACGATGCTCCAACGGAAAAAGGCGAGCGCGAAGGGAGGGACGGAGCCGGCAAGTCCGCGCGCCAGAACCTGGTTGGAGGCTTGCGCAGTCGCGACCAGGATGAAGCCGATCAGCGCGATCGCGCCGAGCCAGGCGTCCGTGGACGGAGATGCACCGGCAACCGTGCGATGACCGCCGTCAGGGGTTTCCTTGCCCGTTTCCTTGCCCGTTTCCTTGCCCGTTTCCTCGCCCATGGATCAATCGGATATCCGATGTCGGCCGCGGTGAGAACCCCGACGACGGCTCACCGAGGTGCATATGCGGCACGCGCGCCATTCCGGGAGGCGCGGAGACGCTCGCGAGCAACACCGGCACGATGGGCGTGCGGGTGAGCGAGACCGAGAACACCGCCAGCAGCGCGCAGAGCATGCAGAGCCTCATCCGCACCGTCCTGCGATCGGTGATCGGCAGGAACAGGAAAAACAACATCGCCAGGATCAGCAGCGCGTCGATCAGAAACATGGGGCTCTCCTTCAAGACTGGAGAGAGCATGACGAACAGCGCCCGGGCGGTATGTGGACGGCGTCACAGTGCCGGAGCCGGCCGTCCGCGCGCCTCTTGGGGCCGAATTGAGCGCCATCGGGGAACCCTGATCGCGAAGATGGCATCGCGGCCGGTTGTATTTGCGAGCCCGGAGTCTTATCCCTACGCGCCATGGACACCCAGATCATCACCGCCGCAAAGCCCTTGATGGCCCAGGCCCGCCCGCGCAAGCCGGCGCCGTTCCTCCCGATGAGCCGCGCCGAGATGGACGCGCTCGGCTGGGACGCCTGCGACATCGTGCTGGTGACCGGGGATGCCTATGTCGACCATCCGAGCTTCGGCATGGCGATCATCGGCCGGCTGCTGGAGGCGCAGGGCTTTCGGGTCGGCATCATCTCCCAGCCCGACTGGCATTCGGCCAAGCCGTTCAAGGCGCTCGGCAAGCCGAAGGTGTTCTTCGGCGTCACCGGCGGCAACATGGATTCCATGGTGAACCGCTACACTGCGGACCGGCGCATCCGCAGCGACGACGCCTATACGGCGGGTGGCGAAGGCGGCAAGCGGCCGGACCGCTGCACCGTCGTCTATGCGCAGCGCTGCCGCGAGGCGTTCAAGGACGTGCCGATCGTGCTCGGCGGCATCGAGGCCTCGCTGCGCCGGATCGCGCATTACGACTACTGGTCGGACAAGGTGCGCCGCTCGGTGCTGGCCGACGCCAAGGCCGACCTCTTGCTCTACGGCAATGCCGAGCGCGCCGTGGTCGAGGTGGCACAGCGCCTCGCCGCGGGCGAAGCGCCGCGCGCGCTCGACGACATCCGCGGCGTCGCGCTGTTCCGCCGCGTGCCTGAAGACTATTCCGAGCTGCACGCCGACGATCTCGATTCCGCCGACGAGGGCGCGACGCGCCAGAAGGGCTTAACCGTGATCCGCTTGCCCGCGCTGGAGCAGGTCGAGCAGGACAAGGAAGCCTATGCCCGCGCCTCACGCGTGCTGCATCGGGAGAGCAATCCCGGCAACGCGCGGCCGCTGGTGCAGCGTCACGGCGATCGCGACCTCTGGCTCAACCCGCCGCCGATCCCGCTGACCTCCGAGGAGATGGACGCGGTCTACGACCTGCCTTACGCGCGCGCGCCGCATCCGTCCTACGGCGAGGCGAAGATCCCGGCGTGGGACATGATCAAGTTCTCGGTGACGATCATGCGCGGCTGCTTCGGCGGCTGCACCTTCTGCTCGATCACCGAGCACGAAGGCCGCATCATCCAGAACCGCTCCGAGGGTTCTATTCTCCGCGAGATCGAGAAGATCCGCGACAAGACGCCGGGCTTCACCGGTGTGATCTCCGATATCGGCGGCCCCACCGCCAACATGTACCGGATGGCGTGCAAGGACCCGAAGGTCGAGGCCGCGTGCCGGCGGCCGTCCTGCGTCTTCCCCGAGATCTGCCCGAACCTCAACACCTCGCATGACGATCTCATTCGCCTCTATCGCAAGGTGCGCGAGACCAAGGGCATCAAGAAGGTGATGGTCGCCTCCGGCGTGCGCTACGACCTCGCGGTCGAGAGCCCGGAATACATCAAGGAGCTCGTCACCCATCACGTCGGCGGCTACCTGAAGATCGCCCCTGAGCATACCGAGCGCGGCCCGCTCGACAAGATGATGAAGCCGGGCATCGGCGCCTACAACAAGTTCAAGCGCATGTTCGACGAAGCGGCCGAACGCGCCGGCAAGAAGTATTACCTGATCCCCTATTTCATCGCGGCGCATCCGGGCACGACCGACGAGGACATGATGAACCTCGCACTGTGGCTGAAGAAGAACCGCTATCGCGCCGACCAGGTGCAGACCTTCCTGCCCTCGCCGATGGCAACGGCGACCGCGATGTACCACACCGGCGTCAATCCCTTGCGCGGCGTGCGCCACGGCGGCAGCGACAAGGTCGAGGCGATCAAGGGCCTGCGCCAGCGCCGCCTGCACAAGGCGTTTTTGCGTTATCACGACCCCGACAACTGGCCGGTGCTGCGCGAGGCCTTGATCGAGATGGGCCGCCGCGACCTGATCGGCTCGCAGCCGCACCAGCTCGTCCCTGCGCACCAGCCGCCCGGCACCGGCAAGGCCGCGGGCACGCGGCGCGCGGTGCGGCCTGGCGGCAAGACGCAGAAGTTCACGACCAAGGGCCTGCGGGTGATGAAGTAGCGGGCGCGGCGAGCCGGTTCAGCCTCGCACGTGGCCCGCCAAACAAAAATGTCGAAAACAACCCCATGCACAGTAGACGGGGTTAGCGAAGTCAATGACTTAAGGCGCGTGCGGAACGGATGATCTAGCGGGTGAGGACGCGTTGCTCCGTCGGGCAAAACACGCGCATGATGGCATCGTCGATCGGTGCGGCCCGCTCGAGCCCCGAGCCGTGTTCCGACTTCCCTGAGCTCCCCACCGCGGGCGGAGCGGATTGCTTCGCTCTTTCGAGCTGCTCCAGCTGCAACCACGCAAGCTGGACTGTCGCGCCGGAAGAATTGCGTCGTGCCGCGCGTCCTCAACCTTCCTTGCTGTGGCGCGCCGTCTCTCCGGCCGCGTAGCCGAGCACGACGGCAAGGGTCACGGGCCACGCCGCGCCCATGATGAGGGTCGAGCCGAAGTGACGCTCGCCGGGATTCTGGTAGCCATCTTGGGCACCAAGAACGAACACCGCGATCAGACAACTCAGGACGTATCGCTTTATCCAAGACATCTGGAAGAGCCTTCTTTTGCAAGGCATAGGTCGCGCCTGCAGTCCGCTCGGTTCAGCGTCGCAAAGTACTATTGACCTCGACGCAATCATGTAACATATAAAGTTACATGAAGCGAGACAGCCGATTATCCGGCGTGCTGCATGTGCTGCTGCACATGGCGCAGCAGCCCGGGCCGTTCACATCCGAGACTCTGGCGAAAGCCATGGACACCAACCCCGTGGTGATCCGGCGCATCATGGCCGGCCTGCGGGAGCTTGGTTACGTCCACTCCGAGAAGGGGCATGGCGGCGGCTGGACGCTTGCCTGCGATCTTTCGAAGGTGACGCTGCGCGACATCTACGCCGCCCTCGGCAGTCCCTCGCTGCTGGCAATGGGCAACCGGACCGAGGCGCCGGGCTGTCTCGTCGAGCAGGCCGTCAATGCCGCGCTCGGTCAGGCCTTTGGCGATGCCGAGGCATTGCTGCTGGCGCGCCTCGGCGAGGTGACACTGGCGATGCTGAGCGAGGATCTGCGCAAGCGGATCGGGTCGCGAAAAATTCACGACATCAGCGCGCATCGCGCGTGAACGGCTCCATTCACGGGGACACCCTCATGACCGACATTCAAGCCGCATTCTCTGATCCGCAATTCGTGGCGCGATACACCGAAGGGCCACGGCGCTTCGTGCCGGGCTATGACGCCATGCAATCCATGGCGGCGATTCTGCTGGCCGAAAGCGTGCCCGGCGATGGGCAGGTGCTCGTCCTCGGCGCCGGCGGCGGCCTGGAGCTCAAGGCCTTTGCACAGGCGCATCCCGGTTGGCGCTTCGACGGCGTCGATCCCTCAGCGGCGATGCTGGCGCTGGCCGGGCAGACTCTGGGAGAGCTCGCACCACGTGCACGCCTTCATCAAGGCTATGTCGATGATGCCCCGCAGGGGCCGTTCGACGGCGCCACCTGCCTCCTGACGCTCCATTTCGTCGATGTCGCCGAGCGGCGCCGGATCGCCTCGGAGGTCCGCCGCCGGCTCAAACCGCGCGCACCGTTCGTGATCGCGCATCTGAGCGCACCCGATGGAGAGAAGGAACGTCCGCTGTGGCTGGCGCGGTACTCCGCGTTCCTGGCCGCCTCCGGCGTCGAGCCGGATCAGGCCGCGGCCGCGCGGGATGCGGTCAGCAACCATCTGCAGATCCTGGCGCCAGCGCAGGACGAGGTGATCCTGCGCGAGGCCGGCTTCTCCGACCCGACGCTGTTCTACACCGGCTTCGCCTTCCGCGGCTGGGTGGCTTACGCGTGAGGCAGCACGGGCTCGTCGGCATGCACGGCATCGAGCAATGCCCGATAAACCCGGTGCATCAGACGATGCTGCACCTTCTGACCGAGGAGAGCTGAAGACGCGCGGCCGGCCGTTGACCGACAACGGAGAAGTTTCTTTTGGCTCTCGCGGAACCATCGTTCCGCCAGTCCATTGGCTCCCCGACACAAACCTCTTTTGGGAGTTAATTCATGAGAATTCTCACAGTTTTGGCAGCTGCGGCCGGTACGCTTTTCGTGACTGCTGCTTCGGCAGCCCCGCTTTCCCTGAACGCGCCGTCCGCACCGGAGAGCAGCGTTCAGAACGTTCGCATGGTCTGCAACGAAGACGGACGTTGCTGGCGCGAGCGTAGCGAACGACGCGTCATCATCCGCGAAGGACGCGATGCCTACGGATATGCACCGCGCGAGCGCTACATCGAGCGGCGCGGCTATGAGGAACGTGGTGGCGTCGGCTTCCGCGCTCCCGGCGTGAGCGTCGGAATCGGCACCTACTGAGCAGCGAAGCGAGCGAATTGAAGAGGCCGCGGTGCAAACCGCGGCCTTTTTTGTCGGACTCTTTTTATCGGACTCTCGGGCGATCGGCGGGTGAAGAGATCCCGCTCACGCCGCTGCGGCGATCGAGCCAAGCGGCACCTCCAGTGCGTAAACGAATCCGCCCCGTTCATATGCGAGGCTCACCTGTCCGGTCAGTTGCTGACCGAGAGACCCCATCATCCGGGTGCCGTAACTCCGGCGTGTCGGCGGTTCGACCGGGGGACCGCCCCTTTCGGTCCAGACAAGGCGAAGCCTCTGCTTCAACTCGTCGATCGCCCACGAAATCTCGACGCGGCCCTTCGGGACGGAGAGCGCGCCGAATTTGGTGGTGTTGGTGCACAATTCGTTGAAAGTCATCGCAAGCGCGATGACGGCGACGGAGGTAATCCGGATATCCGGTCCATTGAAGTGGAAGCGCCGGTCTCCCGGGCTGTCGTAGGGCTCCGTCGCACTGCTCAGCGTGTGGGTCAGGCTGGCATCTGCCCAGCTCACCTGCATCAGCAGATCATGGGCTCGCCCCAATGCGAGCAGCCTGCCCTCCATTGCCTTCTGTCCGTGCTCGATACTTGGTGCTCCGCGGAAGCTCTGGGATGCGATCGCACTCACCATGGCAAGCGTATTCTTGACGCGATGATGCAGCTCTCCGAGAATGAGCTTCTGCAATTTTTCGGCGGCACTGCGCTGCTCGTCATCGATACCGGCCTGAACGATCAGGGCGCGCGCGTCTATCTCGGCCTGTTCGAGCAGCAAGCGAAGGGTGTCGTTTTCGGCGGACAAGGAAGCCTCCTGCTCCGACTGGGAGCTGGAGGCAGCCGTCGGCGCGGCGCCAAACGGGCCACCTGACGTCCAGTCGCCTGCCGTCGGAATGATCCGCAAAGCACCTGCGCCCACCATGGTCTTCAGCTCGGTGATCATTTGCTCGACGCCGAGCGGCTTACCGAAAAATCTACTGTTCTCCGGCCGTTCCGCCTCGGACGGCTTCACCTGGCCGGACACCAGGATAATCTTGATCGAGGGCCATCGCTCGTGCACCGCATGGGCAAGCTTGAGTCCATCGATACTGCCGGGCATCTGAATGTCGGTCAGCAGCAGCGAGATGTCCGATCGGGATTCCAGAACGGAGATGGCCTCGTCTGCATTGATCGCCTCGATGGGACAGAACCCGGCATCCTCGACGATGTCGACCGCACGCATCCGCAGGATCATTTCGTCCTCCACGACAAGGACGTTCGGCACCTGAATTGGATCTGTCGACATGGGATCTCACTCTTTCTCGGCGGGCCGAGGGAGTCTCGGCACCCGCGAATGCTCGTAAGCCGATTGCACTTGACCGACGTCCCCAGCCATTGCTGCGCTTCTCGAGAGGAGAAGGCCAGCCAATTCGTCGCGTGTGGGCTGTCCCGCCTGAGCGCGACGGCCTGATCCCGACCGACCGGCTTGGAGAGGAGAAGCCTGGGGGTAGGTTGGCCGATCTCTCGGGCGAGCGGATTGAACGAGGACCGAACTAACGCCGGGCAGTCACGAGGCGAGCTACCTGGATCTCCGTTCCGGCGCCGGCTTGTCGGAGGCAGGACGTGGTAAAGGCTGGCCAGACCTGTGCCGAGCAATCTGGGAGAGCGGCTCGGATTTCGAGCCGGTCACCTTTGGCCAGCGCCACGAGCTCATCCGCTTGCACGTTTGGAGCAAAAGCCGGCAAAGCGACCACCGCCGCACCGAGGATCATGAATATCGCGAGGGATGAGAAGGATCTTACCATTTGGTCAGCTGACTGTTTCGTCGTCGATCCCGCCGCGTTCGAGGATCCGGCAAGACAACAACCATAACGAGATGTTGTTCCAACATTTCAACTTGGCTCTTTGGTTTGGGTCGCTTCGAGCGTCTGGCGCGCCTCGGGCGATCGGAAGCCGCCGGCAAAGTTGCCTTATTGGTGCGGAGAATTGTCAGTGGCGCTAGTTTGGGTCAGAGGCGCGTTATGCTGAGAATGGCGTTGTTGGGCCTCCTCATCCTGTTGAGTGTGGGAGTGCTGTCGGCCATGGAGCTGAACACGCCGGCGCGTCGCGCCGTCGCAATCGCGCCGCCGCTTGCCGACCAAAGCGCAGACGTTTCTGTTCCACATGACGCCTTGGCGAAAGCCGATAGCCTCGAAATCGCCGCTGTGGGCGTCGCGATGCCGACGCAGCCGGCTTCGGTCGAAAGCCCAGCTGCTCCGCAAGACGTCCGTGTCGTTTCGCCCGCGCCGGCGCCGGTCGTGCGTCAGCGAAGCAAGGCCAAGCCGATTGCGATCGCCAAACCTCACGAACCGAAGCCAAAGGCACTCGTCGTCAAGCGAACCGCCAATGTTCCGCGCGCAAAGGCCGCCAGCGAGACCGAGTCCTGCCGGCTCAAGGCGTTCGGCGGGCTGCTCAAGGCATGGAATCTGAACGGCTGTGAGATCTGAAGGCGCCGCGAACGCCTCACCGATCCACCGGCGCCCCCGCTCCGCGATGATACCGGCTGGAAAAGAACACCAGCGGCGTGGTGTCGCGATGGTCGCAGCCTGAGACTTCGGCGATGATCAGCGTGTGGTCGCTGACATCGACATGGCGTGTGACCTCGCAGACGAACCAGGCGATGCACTCCTGAAGGCGCGGCAGGCCGTCGACGATGTCGTAGTCCGGCGTCGCACCGCTGTTTGGCTGGCTCGCAAAATGCCGTGACAGGTCCCGCCCGTGCTCCGGCAGGACGTTGACGCAGTAACGTCCGGTCGCCGCGATCGCGCGGTGCATGCGCCCGGGCATCACCGCGACCAGCACGGTCGGCGGTGACAGGCTGACGGTGACGAAGCTGTTCGCGGTCATGCCGCAGACCCGGCCGTGCTCGTCCAGCGCGGTCAGCACCGCGACGCCGGTCGCAAAGCGCGAGGCGGCTTCGCGGAACGATGCCGGGTTGGCGCGCGGCATCTCACTCTCGGCGCGCATCGATCCTCACGCAATTGCCCTGACCGGCTCTGCCGGCACCGACATGCGTTCGATCCAGGCCTGGATGCGCTGCGGCGTCGAGATGCGATCCCATTGGCGATCAGGGTAATTGAAGTTCTCGGTGAACTCGTTCGCCAGCGCCTGGTTCTGGCTCATCGCGCCAATCAGCATGCCCAGCGCTTCGCTCGGCGGCTGCAGCATGACATTGGTCCAGCGCGAAGCCGCCAGCACGCGATCCTGCCGCTTCAGGTCGATCTTTTCGCACAGGCGCGCGTCGAGCGCGTCGGCGTTGACGATCTCCTCGCCGAGCACGAAGGCCGCATAGGAGGCGACATTGGCGCCCTGCCCCATCATGGGATCGACGATGGCATGGACGTCGCCGAGCGCGATGGCGCATTTGCCGTCGTCGAACGCGACCACCGTGTTGCGCACGGTCGGGACCACGCCACCTTGCAGCAGGTCCTGCGGCTGCGCGAGGTCGAAGCGCGCGGTGTCGATGCGGTCGTAGGTGGTCGGGTGATGCTTCTCCAGCTTGCCCAAGAGCACCTTGAGGAAATGCTTGGGATTGTCGTCGTAGCTGAGCGTCGCCAGCTCCTCCATGTCGCCGCCGGGAACGTTCTCCATCAGCAGCGCATTGGCGATGCCGCCGAAGGTGATGGTCGGGATCACGATCATCTCGCCATGGCCCGGCGATACCGACAACGTGACGTTCATGGGATCGGGCTGCCGCACGCCAGTGTAGAGCCCGACGCAGAGCCGCCGTTGCGGCTGCTGATAGGGCGTGTGCTCGGGACGGTAGGTGAAGAGCTGACCCAGCGGCCCCTTGCCCGTCGAGACCACCAGCAGGTCGAACCGCGCGACCAGCGGACGGATGTCGCGCTCCTCGATGCGGCGATACTCGATCCTGCCGCCGCGGCTGGTGAAGTCCTGCATCAAGGCCGGCAGATAGATCCGGTAGTCGACGGCGCGGCTCGGCTTCGAGAAGTCGCCGCGAAAGCTCAGCGGCTGCGGAAAATTGAAGACATGGTCGTGGTAGTAATAATGGTCCTTCGGGTCGGTCCAGTGGTTGACGCCGAGATAGTCTTCGCGCGCGATCGTTACATGGTGATGCGCGACGGTGTTGAGCAGCCGGATGTTGCGATAGTCTTCGCCCGGACGGTCGGTGATGACAGTGGCGTCCACGCCATGCTTCTGCAGGTAAAGCGCGAGATGCAGCCCGGCGATTCCGGCGCCGACGATTCCGACGTTGCGTGCCACGTGGTCTCCTCCCTGTTTCCTTGCCCTGTGACGGCTTGTTTCGAGGAAGCCTAGCGGCCCGCTCCGTTGCGCACTACGGAATAAATGGGATATAATCTATTCCGATCAGGAATGAATCATGGATCGGATCGATTGCCTGCGCGCGTTCGTTCGCACCCTCGAAGGCGGCAGCTTCTCAGCGGCGGCCAAGGAGCTCGGCATCGGCCAGCCCGCGATCAGCAAGCGCATCGCGATGCTCGAGAGCGAGTTCGGCACCCAGCTGTTCTCGCGCACCACGCGCACGCTGAAGCCGACCGCGGAAGCGCATCGCATCTACGATCTCGCGCGGCAGATCCTCGACAGCTTCGACATGGCGCGATCGAGCGTCGAGCAGGCCGCGCCCCGTCCGAGCGGTACGCTCCGGATCGGCGTGCCGTCGTCGTTCGGGCGGCGCTACATGATGCCCGTGATCGCCGACTATGTGCGGCACCATCCGGAAGTGCGGGTCGACATCCGCTTCAGCGAGCGCTTCGTCAATCTGGTGGAAGAAGGCATCGAGCTGGCGCTGCGGATCGGTCACCTGGAAGCGAGCACGCTGGTCGCCCGCCGGCTCGGCACCGTGCAGCGCTATCTGGTGGCGACGCCGACTTATCTGCACGGCCGCCCGCTGCCGCGCACGCCGGACGATCTCGGCGCGCACCAGTGCATCGTCTATTCCAGGATGTCGCCGGCGCAGCAATGGGCCTTCGAGTCCGAGCATGGCCGTCACGTCGCGTCGATCAACGGACCCATCCACGTGGACGATGCCGACGCGATGCAGGAGGCCACGATGCATCATCTCGGTATCGCCATCCTGCCGGAATGGAACGCCGCGGACGGCCTTCGCAGCGGCGAGCTCGAGCATGTGCTGCCGGATTACAGCATCGCCGCATTGCCGCTGCATGCGGTCTATCCGGAGACGCAATGGATGTCGCTGCGTGCGCGCAGCTTCCTGGATCTGCTGGTCGCACGTGCCGATCGGTTTTCTCCGGCCTCCCTGCATGGCTCGCCCCCGGGCTCAGGCGGTTGACGCCGCTTCCGCCATCACTAAATGACGCCCATGAAAAAGATCGGATTTCTGTCCTTCGGACACTGGACGCCCTCGCCGCAATCGCAGACCCGCTCGGCTTCGGACACGCTGCTGCAATCGATCGATCTGGCGGTCGCTGCGGAGGAGCTTGGCGCGGACGGCGCCTATTTCCGCGTGCACCATTTCGCGCGGCAGCTGGCCTCGCCGTTTCCGCTGCTCGCCGCCGTCGGTGCCAGGACCAAGACAATCGAGATCGGCACGGCCGTGATCGACATGCGCTACGAGAACCCGCTCTACATGGTGGAGGACGCAGGATCCGCCGACCTCATCGCCGGCGGCCGGCTGCAGCTCGGCATCAGCCGCGGCTCGCCCGAGCAGGTGATCGACGGTTGGCGCTACTTCGGTTATCAGCCGGCCGAGGGCGCGAGCGATGCCGACATGGGCCGGCGCCACGCCGAGGTCTTCCTCGACCTGCTCCGCGGCGAAGGCTTTGCCGAGCCCAATCCGCGGCCGATGTTTCCGAACCCGCCGGGGCTGCTCCGCATCGAGCCGCATTCGCAGGGCCTGCGCGAGCGGATCTGGTGGGGCGCCGGCTCCAACGCCACCGCGGTGTGGGCCGCAAAGCTCGGCATGAACCTGCAGAGCTCGACGTTGAAGAACGACGAGACCGGCGAGGCCTTTCACGTGCAGCAGGCCGCGCAGATCCGCACCTATCGCGCGGCGTGGAAGGAAGCCGGTCACGCCCGCGAGCCCCGCGTGTCGGTCAGCCGCAGCATCTTCGCGTTGATGGACGATCGCGACCGCGCCTATTTCGGCGGCGAACGCGGTGGCTCGGACCAGATCGGCTTCATCGATCCGCAGACCCGGGCCATCTTCGGCCGCTCCTATGCGGCCGAACCCGACGTGCTGATCGAGCAGCTCAAGCAGGACGAGGCGATCGCCGAAGCGGATACGCTGCTGTTGACCATTCCGAACCAGCTCGGCGTCGACTACTGCGTGCATGCGATCGAGGCGATCCTGACGCATGTCGCGCCTGCGCTGGGATGGCGGTGAGGCATCCGTTCAACCCTGGACGGATGAACGCCGCGGCAGGGCATCCTTAGACCATGGCCGCGACTTTCGGAAAGATTCGCCCGAGCGTATCCATGTCGACGCCGTCCGCGCCGCGCCACCAGATGACCGGGTAGGCCCAATCGTTGGCGCGATCAGGAGGCCGGTCACGAAGCTCCTCTGCTGTAAACGCCTGCAGGAAGCCGTTGCGGCCTGCCGGTTTGAGAACGCCGCAATAGCCGAGAATCTGGATGAGGGTGCGCCGCTCCGCGCTATTCGATTTGACCGCCTTGCCGATGCGCGCGTCCAGCTCGCCCGGCCTTGCTTCGGGAGCGAGGCTGGAGGCAATGTCGATGATCCGGGCGAGGATCGAATGGTCCGCCTGCGTCGGTGCGATGGGAGCGGTCTTCTCGAACTGCGCCAGGTCGAACCAGCAATAGAGCGGATCGACGTGGCGAACGCCACCCCATTTCCATCTCTCGAAGCTCAGAATGTTGAGGTCCTCGTGCTCGGGGCTGGAGTCGCCGTAGCGTCCGCAGATCCGACAATGCAGCCGACCGCTGGGCACTCGACGAGCGGTCTGTTCGCGAAGTCCATGAAGAGGAAACTGGACGGCACAGGAGAAGCTGCCCAGCGCCGAGCGCAACTCGAGCCGGCGGGTGCTGAGGCTGGCCAGGAAAGCGTCCGCGACCTGCTCCAGATTGATGCGGGCACGAACGGAGACGAGCCGCGTGACGATGTCGTCGTGCGTCACTGCAACGGAATCGAACATGTAGCCGGCTTGACGGGCATATTCGAAATCCGCCCGATCAACCGGCCCGTCCCGCTTCCAGCCCCTTGGCGACCAATAGGCATCGAGAAGGATCTGAAGGGCCTTCTTGTCGTGAGGCACGAGCCGTCTCCTACACATGCCGTCGCGGCCCAGGCGCAAGTCGGCGGCCGTTGAATAGACTGGTCTTGTAACCCAACAACAGCGCCGGTCCGAACAGAATTGGCGCGCGATCCCTGACGGTCGCGCGACCGGGTCGATGTCATGCTATCCTCGCCTTCCTGACGGCAAGCTTGCCGTCATTTGCAGGGCCGCGCGATGAATCAGCATCTGTCCCTCGTCGGTCTGGTGGTCGCGGACTATGATGACGCGATCGCCTTCTTCACGCGCGCTCTGGATTTCGAGCTTTGCGAGGACACGCCGCTCGATGGCGGCAAGCGCTGGGTGGTGGTGCGGCCGCGGGGCCATCCGGGCTCCGGCCTGCTGCTGGCACGGGCGGACGGTCCGGCGCAGACGACGCGCATCGGCGACCAGACCGGCGGGCGCGTCTTCCTGTTTCTGGAGACGGATGATTTCGATCGCGATCATGCGCGCATGGTCGCCGCCGGCGTGCGTTTCGTCGAAGCGCCACGGCATGAGGCCTATGGCGTCGTGGCGGTTTTCGAAGATCTCTATGGCAACCGCTGGGACCTGATCCAGTCCGTCAAGCGCAGTTGACGCCGGACACCACCACTCCTGCTTCGCGCAGCTTCACCCCGTCTTCGTCCCCGTGATCACCGCCAGCGCCTCGACGAGGCGGTCGAGATCGGCCTCGTCGGTAAAGAGCGCGGGCGTCACGCGGATGCATTGGCCCCTGGCGACGCCGGCCCGGCGCACCGTCATGACCTTGTGGCTGTCGCGGAGCTTCACCACGATGGCCTCGTTGTCGGCCTTGCTCGTCTTGCCGGCGAGGCGGAAGGACGTGATCGCACCGTATGAGCCGGCTTCATCCGGCGTCAGGATTTCGATGTCCTTGAATCCGCGGGCGCGGCTCACCCAATAGTCGCGCAAATGGCGCAGCCGGGCCTGCTTGGCCGCGGCGCCGATCTGCTGATGCAGCGCCACCGCCGTCGGCACCGTCAGCACGGTGGCGAAATTGACCGTGCCGGTATGAACCCGCGAGCGGATATCGGCCTCCGCGAAATCCTCGTCGCCCATGTCGCGATCGATGGCGGCGAGGCGGTCCTTCCTGATGTAGAGGAAACCCACGCCGAGCGGCGCGCCGATCCATTTGTGCAGATTGAAGCCGACGAAATCGGCCTCGAGCTCACCCACCTTGAAGTCGATCTGCCCCCAGGAATGCGCAGCGTCGACGATGGTGTCGATGCCCCTGGCCTTCGCCATGCGGGCGATCTCGGCGACCGGCATGACGAAGCCGGTGCGGTGGCTGACATGGGTCAGGAGCAGAAGCCGCGTCTTCGGGTTGGCCTCGATGGCGCGGGCATAGGCGTCGAGCACGGCCTGGCGCGTGGCGGGCTCCGGCACGTCGAACTTGACCACGTCGACGCCGCGGCGCGCCTTCAGTGCGTTCATCGCGTACTGCATCGAATCATAGTCGAGGTCGGCATAGAGCACGGCATCGCCGGGCTTCAGCCTGTTGTAGCCGCCGATGAGGAGCTGCAGCGCCTCGGTCGCGCCGCGGGTGAGCGCGATCTCCTCGGGCAGCGCGCCGACCGCCTCCGCCACCCTGGCGCGCACCGCCTCGAAATCCGCGCCCGCGCGCTGACGCGCGTAATAGGTGTTCTGATAGTTGATCATGTCGGACTGACGGATGAACTCGCGCCGCACGGGCTCGGCCATGATGCCCCAATAGCCGTTCTCGAGATTGACGACATCCGGCGTCACGGCATAGAGCCGCTTGACGTCCGCCCAATAGGCCTTGTCGGTCGCAATGGCGGCGGCCGCTCCGGTCGGCGGCGCCGGAAGACCCTCGGCCGCCATCGCCGGCGCCGCCAGCGGCGCCATAGCTGCGGCCGCGAGGCCCTTCAGGATCCAGCGGCGGTCGGACGAAATCGTCTCAGTCGGATGCATATCAGTCTCCACGATGCGCGGAGAAAGGAGCAGCGATTAATAGAGCGGGAATGACGGAGCGGTGACAATTCGATGATGGCGGGCCCGCGCGGCATGAAGTAGTTCACGGCTTCGTCGGCCGTCCGAACTCCGGCGGCTAGCGGCGGGCGCCGGGCTACGCGGCTGGCTGGTAGTGCGTGAGGGACTCGAACGCCGTCTCCTCGCTCGCGACGGCCTGCATGCGAACGTGGCTGCCGATGACGAGCCCGGTGAGCGAGAGCATCAGTCCCAGCGCGAGCGGCGCGAACAAAGCCTCTTCCTGAAACAGCCCGTTGAGCAGCACGACCATGACGCCGAAACCGGCGAGCCCCTGCGTCAGATAGCCCGACGAGGCGTAGAGGCGCCAGGCCTTGAGCGCCATCGCGAAATAGAAGGCCAGCAGCACGAAGGCGCCGACGCCCATCTGGTACAGGAGAACGCCGATCGCGCTCTCGGCCGCGCCATCGATCGTGCCGGCCGCCTGCGCGGCGTTCCAGTCGATCGAAAAATAGCTCTCCGACAGATTGCCTCCGATGCCGAGGCCCCGGCCGAAAGGTCTCTGCACGAATCCGTCCAGACCGCCCATCAGACCGATGACGTGATAGTCGCCGATCTGCAGTCCGAGGCGGATCGCCAGAACCGCGAAGGCGGCCATGCCGAGGAAGCCGAGCAGCAGCGTCACCACGGCACCGAGCAGACGGGTCGCGATCCAGGCCGCGGCCACGAAGATCACCACGATGAGCGCGCCCTTCACGCTGCAGAACACCAGGAGCGGCAGCGCCGCGAGCGCCAGCAGCGGCCGCCCCACCGAGAACAGGAACAGCGCGAGAAAGCCGATCCCGTAAGCGAAGCTGATCGGGTGCATGTTCGGACCGTTGATGCGCAGCATCTTCGACAGCCCGAACCCTTCGAGCAAGGGCGTGTTCAGGAAGTCGAAGCTGAAGCGGTCCTTGAGGTCGACGGGCACGTTGCCGGTCTGGCGCATCTGGGCTTCCCAGACGCCCGAATGGGTCGCCTTGAGCTCGTCGAAACCCCAGAACGTGTAGCTGTTGGTGATGGCGAGCCAGAGATCGCGGAAGACGAGCTCGACATAGCCGCAACAGAGCAGGATGACCGCGAGCGTCACCAGGAACGGCGTGATGCGCACCTCATAGGTCGCGGCGGTCAGAAGCGACAGCTGGAACAGGAACAGCGGCAGCACGATATTGCGCAGATAGACCGCCGCCGGCTGTCCGTCCTGGATGAAACCGATCGCGAAATACAGCGACACCACGGCGAGGGTGACGATACCCCAGCGCATGATCCGGTTCACCTCGGTCGACTGACGCCTTTGGCCCAGCACGTAGAGGCCGAACGTCGCCAGCCACATCACGGAGCAGACCAGGAAATTGTAGCCCTTGATGAAGTCGAGATCGGACGGCAGCGGCACCAGCGGCGACAGGATCGAGACGAACAGATTCTGGAAGAACAGGACGAAGATCGCGATGGCGGGCGCGTAGGTCGGGACCGCCAGGACAATGGCGATGCCGACCAGAACCTCGACGACGATGGCCAGAGCCGGATTCGCCAGATGCAGGACCGGCGCAAAGGCGATCGTCGCGACTGCGATGCAGAACGTCGCAGCCAGCTCGCGCCAGGCCGGCGGCGATGTCGTGGCCTGCCCGCTGTGAACCTGCAGTAAGTCCCCGGCGCTCATCGATCGTCCTTTGGCATCGCGCGGCGATCACGATAGCGGGGCGATGGGTAAGGAGTCGTTAACGATAGCGGGCGCGCCGGGCGGTCAGCGCCGGCTGGGACGGGTGGTGTCACCGAGCAGCGCCCGCATCACGTCGGGATCGGCCCTGCCGGTGCTGCGGTCGACAAGGCCAAAACCCTGCGCCAGCTCCCAATGCGTCCAGCCCCAGCAATGCTCCCTGGCATAAGCGGTGACTTCGGCCAGCCAGCGCAACCGGCTTTGTCTGGGCGCGCCGGCCTTCAGCACGCCGAACTCGTTGACGATGACCGGCCGCTCGAACTGCTGCTGCCATGCGAGCGCGGGCGCAAGCCAGCGATCGGCCCCCGGCTTGTCCCTGGCGGCGGCGATTGCGACGTCGAGCATGCCGAGCGCCTTGGTCGCGCCCCTCGCCTGCAGATCCCTGCGGATTGCCTGAACCCTGGGATCGCCGGCATCGATCGGATAAGGCAGATCGATGATGTCGTGCAGCGGATCCTGCGCATCCCAATGGGCCTGATGGGTGAACGCCATGGGATCGTAGAAGTGGATGGCATAGACGACATCAGGATCCGCCAGCGGACGGAACCGCGGCAACGAGTCCGCGCGCTGCCAATTGACCGGACCGACGATGAGCGTGGTCGTGGGAAGCAGTTTGCGGACGAAGGCGGCGAGCGTCTCGACTTCGCTTTGCCATCTGTCGGCGTCGATGTCGGGCTCGTTGAGCAGCTCGGCGAAGACGCGATCCGGCGAATAGGGTCGAATCACCCCTGCAAGACCGCTCCAGGCCTGCTGCATCTCACGCAGCGCCGCGTCCGGGTCCTCCTTGTGCAGGCGGTTGAAGCGATCGCCGGGATGAAGATCGACCGACGTGGCATAGCCGAGCGCGGTGAGCTGCTTCAGCGCCTTGTCGAGCACGCCCAGCGTCTCGTCGCGCTCGGCCTTCGCGGCGAATCGGGGCATCACGCGCTCTGCCGGCACCGGCAGCCGGACATGGCTCATTCCCGCCTTGCGCAATTGCTGCAGCAATTCGCGGCTCGGCACCTCGCCGTTGATCCAGCCGTCGGCATTGAAGCCGCGCGACAATGCGGCGAGCCTCGCCGGCGCGACCGTCTGCGGCAGGGGCACGCAAGCCTCGGCATGGACCGGCGGACCGAACGAGATCGACAGCAGCATCGCCGCAGCCAGCAGACCACGGCGCGACGCTGCCATCGTCAAACCGCAAGGCCCAATGCGCCACCGTCGGGGAGCGGCGCCTGCGAGCCCGCAGGCGCATGATTGACCACGAGTCCCGTCGGCACGGTCTCGTAGCGCGACAGCGCGGCGGTGACCCGGCGCATCGCTGCCGATCCGAGCTCGCCGGCACGCGCCACCAGCACGATCAGATCCGCATGAGCCGCCAGCGCGATGGCGTCGGGCTGAAGTGCGAGATTGCCGGCATGGACGATGATCAGATCGAACTCCGAACGAATATCGTCCTCAGCTCTCGCATCGGCCTTGCGGCCGGCGCTCAAGAGCTCGTCGATCGACTGAAGTCCGGCTGTGGTCGAACCGTCATTCCATTCGGTCACCGGAGGCTGGTGACCTGCGAATTCCGCCTGCAGGCGGATCAACACGCTCATCATGCCGCGCTTCACGGCGGCACGATTCAGCGAGCGCGCGACGGTGTTGCCGCCGGCGCTCTTGCCGACCGACAACACCAGCGCAACCTTGCAGCCGCGCACCGGCACGCGATCGATCCGCTCGAGCAGCGGCCGCAGATAGACACCGAGATCGAGCTCGGCCGAAGCGGCAATCGGCCTTTGCCAGACGGTGGTTGGGCCGGTCCCGGACAACAGATCGGGAATGCGGGCCCAGACGGGAAGCCGCGGCATCGCGTCCGGCCGGCCGGCGGCAGCGGCCGGTTGCGTTGGCGGCGGGGCTTGCGACTGAACTTGAGACTGGATCTGCCGAGTTTGCGTGTCCGCCATTGCTGCATGCACGGAGGCCTCGGCAGGCGCAGGCTGGGCTGACATGCTCGTCATCACCGCAGTTGCGGCGATCGACGTCAGCAGCGAGCCGATCGCCAGTGCCGCCAGCAACAGCGCGAGCGGTGGACGCGTCGAGCGCACCGGCGGAATGGCCGGCGAAGCAATCTTGGTCTGGGAGCTCTGCAGCTGACGCTGCTCGTTGGTGGTCTTGAACCGCGACAGGAACTGCTCGTAGATGTTGCGGTTGGCGTCGGCGTCGCGCTGCAGCTCCTGCAGCTTCACCAGCGCCTGCCCGTCGACCAGCATCTGCGTCTCGACCGCCTTGAGCTGCTTTTCCAGCGCGTTCTGCTGCTCCAGCTGGGCTTCATATTCGGACTTGGCGGTGTCGATGTTCTTCTTCCGCTCGACCTCGATCTGGCGGTTGATGTCCGTCAGCTGGCTGTAGGAGATCGCGAGATCGGGATGGCGGTCACCAAACACCGCCTTCTTCTGCGCGATCTGGTCATTCAGGGTCGAGCGCTGCGCGCGCAGCATGCTCAACAGGTCCTGCTTCACCGGCCCCTCGACATTGGCCTTGAGATCGCGCTGCACCTGGTCGTAGCGCGCCTTGGCTTCCTCGGTGCGAAGACGTGCGGCGGAGACCTGCTGATTGAGATCGGTCACCCGCAGCTGCTGGGTGGTCGAATCCTTGCCGGCATTGAGGATCTTGTGCTCGAGCCGGAAGGCGGCAACGGCGTCTTCCGATGCGCGCAGCCGCTCGTTCAACGTCTTCAACCGGTCCTTGAGCCAGTCGGCGGCCTCGTCCGTGGCCGCGGTACGGACGCGGCCCTGGCTGGCGACGAACGCCGCGGCGATGGCGTTGGCGTAGTAGGCGGCCCGATCCGGACGGTTCGAGGTGAAGGAGATCGCAATGACGTAAGTGAGGCCGCGGCGCGTGATCTCGAGGCGGTTGCGGAATTTCTCGAGCAGACGCGTCATGTCGGTATGACCGCCCGCGATGTCGTCGTCCTCGGCGATCTTGAGCTGCTCGATCAGGGGACGGAGGAAACCGTCCGATTTGGCGATCTCGATCTGGCTCTGAAGCGCCGCGGCGTCCTGGCCGATGCCCGGCAAGACGTCCTGCTCCGTGGTGACACGCAGCTCGCGTGGATCGAGCACGACCAGCGCCGTCGCGGCATAGCGGACCGGCAGAACCATCAGAGCGACGATGCCGAGGGCAAACAGCGCCAAGGCCAGCGTGAGAATGCGCCGGCCGTTCTCGCGAAAAAATGCGAGCGCTCCGGCGACGGTCAGCGCTCCCTTGCTCAGCGCCGGCGCGGCGGCGTCAGGTCTCGTCCGCGCAGCCCGCGGCGCTTCCCACGAAGCCGCTGGCTCCGTCGGGGCGATGCTTCGCGGAGATGCGCTTCGACCGAACGCCATGGGGTTGGACTCGAAATCAACTGACTGCCCCGGCTCAGAGGCTTGCTACACCGTAAATATCCATGGTTAACCGGCGGTTACGGGAGGGGCGCGAAACCGGAAGGACTGTGAACAGGCCCGCTCAGGCGGAAAAGAACGGCTTGGATGGCCTGCGCGCCGGACTCGGCCTCCCGACGACCAGCGCGGCCCGGGGCGGCGCCGACCGCGCGGGCCCGGCGTCGCCGAGCAGGCAGGACCGTAAGGCTTCGATCTCCGGGCAATCGGCGGTGCCGAGCGGGGCGATCAGGAAGCCGTTTTCCAGCGGCTCGCATTTGTAGCCTGGATAGCGCTGCACCCGGTCCGTGATCACGACATCGACCTTGCCTTCGAGCAGCTCGTGCAGCCCAGCCGGCTGGCTGATGCGAATGCCGAGCTGCGGCTCGGCGCGGCGAAATTGGGCGAGGCGCGCTCGCAGCCCGTCGAGGGCAAAGCTCGCGTGCAGCCCGATATGCAGCAGGCTCGTGACGCCCTCGGGCTTGAGCTCGGCGGTGGCCTCGGCAAGGCGGCGAAACGCCTTTCGGACCTGCGCCAGATAGGTTTCGCCGGCCGAGGTCAGAACCACCTGCCGCGTGCGGCGCTCGAACAGCTGCACGCCGAGCCGCTCCTCCAGCAGGCGGACTTGCTGGCTGATCGCACCGGCCGTGACGTGCAGCTCGTGGGCGGCCTGCTTGAAGCTGAGATGACGGGCGGCGGCCTCGAAGGCGCGCAGGGCATTGAGTGGCGGCAGCAGATACGTCATGGCCGGCTCCGGGCGATGCGGGGAGAGGAGCAGGATGCATGAGTTTTGCTCGCGCGACAAAAGAGAAATCCTGCTTTGTCGCCGCTGACGGCGGGCGATACCCCAGGGTCGATCTCCAGCAGCCCGAGAAAACCAGTGCCGCCTGAAAAGCCGTCGATCGAAACTTCGTACTCCTGGATTCGCCTCGCCGTCTCCATGGCGCTCAGCACGCTCGGCTGCGTCGGCATGTGGTCGCTGGTCGTGGCGTTGCCGGCGGTGCAGGCCGATTTCAATGCGCCCCGCGCCGAGGCGGCCCTGCCCTACACGTTCGCCATCGTCGGCTTCATGATCGGCGGCATCGTCGTCGGGCGCCTCGCGGATCGCTTCGGCATCCTGCCGCCGCTGGCCGGCGGCACCATCCTGATGAGCCTCGGCTATGTCCTCACCGCCTTTGCTCCGAGCCTGTCCGTGTTCGCGATGATCTCGGGCGTCACGATCGGCCTCGGCGGCGCGGCCAGCTTCGCGCCTCTGGTGGCCGACGTGTCGCTGTGGTTCGACAGGCACCGCGGCCTTGCCATTGCGCTGGCGACGGCCGGCAGCTCGCTTGCCGGCGTGGTGTGGCCTCCGATCGTGCAGCATGCCATCGCCGCGCATGGCTGGCGGCAGACCCATATCGGCATCGGCCTGTTCTGCCTGGCGACGATGCTGCCGCTCTCGCTGGTTCTGCTGCGGCGACAAGTGGCCCACACGACCACGCGCGAAGCGGCAAGCAGCGGCGATACGATGCAGTCCATCGGACTGTCCCCCTCCGTCACGCAGGGTCTGCTGGCCGTGGCCGGCATCTGCTGCTGCGTCGCCATGGCGATGCCGCAGGTCCATCTCGTCGCCTATTGCGGCGATCTCGGCTACGGCTCCGCGCGCGGCGCCGAGATGCTGGCGGTCATGCTCGGCTTCAGTGTGGCGAGCCGGCTGATCTTCGGCTGGCTGTTGAACCGCATCGGCGGCCTGCCGACGCTGCTGCTGGGCTCGGCGATGCAGGCGACGGCGCTGGCGCTCTATCTGCCGTTCAACGGGCTGGTCTCGCTCTACGTCGTGTCCGCCATGTTCGGCCTGGCGCAGGGCGGCATCGTGCCGAGCTATGCCGTGATCATCCGCGAGCTGTTTCCGGCGCGGGAAGCCGGCTTCCGCGTCAGCCTCGCCATCTCGGTCACGCTCGCCGGCATGGCGCTGGGCGGCTGGATGGCCGGCGCGATCTACGACTGGACCGGCTCCTACGCGTCGGCGCTGGTCAATGGCATCGCCTGGAATGTCGTGAACATGGCGATCGCGGCCTGGCTGCTGCAGCGCCAGCGCCGGCATGTCGTCGGCGCCTGCGTGGCGCTCAGCTGATGTTGAGGAGGATTCGTCCCGAGGTGCCGCTGCGCATCAGGTCCAGCGCGTCGTTGACGTCGTCGAGCGCGAACTCGTGGGTCACGATCCCGCGGTAATTCACCTTGCCGGCGTCGCTCAGCCGAACCAGACGCGGGATGTCGCGCGCCGGCTGGCATTGTCCGCCTTCCGAGCCCTTCAGCACCTTCTCGAAGTGGAGCGGCAGCGTGTAGATCTCGGCCTTCTCGCGGGGCACGCCGACGAGGATGCAGCGCCCCTTCTTGGCGGTGATCTCGTAGGCGAGCTCGATCAGATTCTTGACCCCGGTGGTCTCGACCACCTTGTCGGGTCCATCCGCGCCGGTGATGGACCGGATCTCGGCGGCCACGTCCTTGACCGCTTCGGAATTGATGGCGTGAGTGGCGCCAAAGTCCTTCGCCATTGCCAGCTTGTTGTCGAGGCGGTCGATCGCGATGACCGGATAGGCGCCGACCATCGCGGCAAATTGCACGATGTTCAGCCCGACGCCGCCGACGCCGAACACGACGACGGCCTCGCCGATGGCGATCTGCGCGTCGTTGTTGACGACACCGAGCGCGGTCGTCACAGCGCAGCCGAGCAGCGGCGCGCTGGTGCGGTCGATCGAGGCCGGAACCGGCGTGACGCGATTCTCCGACACCACGGCATATTCATTGAAGGTGGTGACCCAGCCGGCATTGAGACGCTGGCCGCGCCAGGAATAGACCGGCGTGTTGGACTGGACGCCCTTGCCCGGCCGCCAATGCATGACCACGGTGTCGCCCTGCTTGCAGGAGACGACGCCGGGTCCGGTTTCGACGACCGTGGCCAGCGCTTCGTGCCCCAGGAGGTGCGGCAGGAACTTGTCGACGCCCTTGACGGCGTCGATCTCGTTGATCTGCGCGCCGCAGATGCTCGACGTGTGCACGTGCACGAGCACCTGTCCGTGCTCGAGCCTATCCGGCAAATCGAACTCGTCGACGATCAGCGGCTTGCCGGATTCGACGAGGATGGCCGCCTTGGCAGTCTTGATGTCCATGGATCGCGCGCCCGATCACTCGAAATAGATGAATTCGTAATCGCCGGTGTAACCGAGCTTGCCGTACAGCCAGATCCATTCCGAGGTGTGCAGGATGGACTCCGCCGTCAGCGCCCAGCATTCGAGGTTGTGCAGCTCGGCAACGTTCCGATAGCCCTCGACCATGACGTATTTGTTCTTGCCGACCCGCTCGATCTCCTTGAGCGCCGCCTCGAGCTCGTAGAGCCGGAGATTGTGCAAGGTGCCGAGCGAGATCACGAGGTCGAAGCTCTTGTCGCCATAGGGGTAGATGTCCTGGGCGCGGTAGTTGAACAGATACGGCCGCACCTGCTCATGCGAATTGGCGAGACCGTGCTTGGAGATATCGAAGCCGGTGACCTTCAGGCCCGGCAGGATCTTCTGCATCTCGTACAGCAGGAAGCCCTTGCCGCAGCCGACGTCGAGCACGCTGGAGCCGTCTTTCAGGCCATAGGTCTCGATCAGCGCCTTGGCGACCGGCGCCCAGCGCCCCTCGATGAAGCGGTAGCCGCCATAGCCGAAGCGGCGGTCGCCATCCCAATAATCGGCCTCGTATTCCCGCGCCTTCAGCGAGCAGCCGATCTTGTCGTCATTCATGCGCCCCATGTAGTCGCGCTTGGTCGCCGTATGCAGCGGCGTCACGATATTCAGGAGTCGTCCCATTCAGCCCTCGGATTCCAGCGCGCGTTGCGATTGACGCGACCGGCCGGGAGCCGTGAGTCGCGACTTGCGAATCCTTCTAGCATTGGTGGTCGGGATCATCATTGTTTCAGATCAATGATGCGGACATCCGCAACGGCGCAGTCCGTTGCGGGCGTGGGTTCCGCTGCTGGCAGCTGAGCCTTGGAATCTGAATTTCGTTTCGCCGCCGAATCTGCGGTTTGTTGCAGACATCCCATCGCTCGCAGCTGTGCGGTTTCGCCGCAATGTTTCCAGCCGAACGGGGCACTATATTCAGCGTGTCATGGCATATGTCGTCGACATAGACGCGCGCACTGCGCGTTTCAGTCTTCACGCCGGCCGCCTCCAAGCAGGCGGTTAGCCGGACGGCGCTTGCGCCGTCCGGGCTCTTTTCCAGCTTTTCGTCACCTCGCCTTGCGAGGCCGTCTCGAAGCAGAAGGAGTGTGCCGTGCTGCCTCTTCCGAAAATCGCGCTCAACGCATCCGACTATCCACGACTTGAACAACTTGCCCGCCGCGCCGCGCACAGAGGCGATTTGGACGGGATCTTCCTCCTGGGTGAAATCAACCGCGCCGAGATCGTGCCGGACACGTGGGACGATCTGCCTTCCCGGGTGACGGTGGGATCATGGGTCACGTTCTGCACGAATTGGGGCGTTCCGCGCCGCATCGTGCAACTGGTCTGGCCCGAGGAATGCTGGTCCGATCCCGCCCGCATTTCGATCCTGACGCCTTTGGGAGCGGCTTTGATCGGCCTGCGGGTCGGCGATCAGATGCCGTATCTGGTCGCCGGTTGCCTGAACGTCGTCAGGGTTGAGAACGTCACCCGATCGAGCCCGAACGTCGTTCCTCTTGTCCGGCCAAGTCGGCGCAGCAGACCGCTCGACGACGATCCCGGACCAAGTGCAGCATAGGAGAATCAAATGCACAATTTCAAAACCGAGATGCGGCGGGAACAGTCCGCGTTGCCACCGATCAGGATCGCGGAAGACGATTCCAGGCGTCTCAGCTCGCTGGCGAATTCGACCATGGATCTGTTTCCCCGTGTCGCTCAGTTTCTGGCGCGCGAACTGGAACGCGCGACGGTCACCGCAGGGAACGATTTGCACGATGTGGTCCGGATGGGCTCCAAGGTGACGTATCGCGATGACGGGACGGGCGCGAGTCGGCAGATCGTCTTGGTCTATCCGCACGAGGCAAACATCGAGCTCAACAGGATCTCGATCCTAACGCCTGTCGGGGCGGCTCTGATCGGCCTTTCGGTGGGGCAGCGGATCGAATTCGAGACGCCGGACAAGCGCGTCAGGAGCCTGACCGTTCTCGCCGTTTCCGAATGAGGGAGCAGACGTGTTCCGACACACGGGCTCAGAAGAGTGGCCTCGAGGTGGCGACCGACATCAGGAACGCCGCCTCGTTCTTCGCAGTTGACTCGCGACGGGAACAGCCATGAAGAACATCAGTGCCGGTCAGATCGCCCTTCTGGTTGCTCTCGGAGCTCTGTTGATCCTCACGGGTGTCTGGGGATTTTCGGTCTGGCAGACCAGCAGCGGCGTCGAGATGGGCAAGCACGGCTGGATCGCGCTCGGCCTCGGAGCATTCTTCTCCCTGCTGATCGGCTGCGGGCTGATGGCCCTGATGTTCTTCAGCAGCCGCAGCGGCCATGATGACGTTGCTGATCCCTTTCGCCGGCGGGACGGCGAGGACAGATAGGTGCGAGGCCGATTGGAGCGGCGGCTCCCGAGCCGCAGGCAGTCCTGACCGCGCATCCTTACGAACAATTCATTTTCTGCGACGCTCTGACGCTTCCCCCGCGTGGCAGGAACGGAGCGGGCAACCGGCCGTTGCTCTCCCATCCTCAACAACATGGAGTCCGACATGACAATGCGTAGAACTTTCGCCGCACTGGCTGCCGCTGGAGCAATGTTCTCGACGGCTGCATCACCGGCGCTGGCGGCGCCTCTGCCGATCGCAAATCCCTCGTCCGACCAGAGCGTGCAGCAGGTGCAGTATCGGCATTGGCACGGACATGGACCTCGATATGGACACGGCTATTACGGGCATCGGCATGGCCATTACGGTACCGGCGCAGTCGTGCTTGGCGGTCTCGCGGCTGGTGCGATCATCGGCGGCGCAATCGCCAACAGCCAAGCTCAAGCCAATGCCGCCTCCTACTGCGCGCAGCGTTACCGCTCCTATGATCCCGGCTCGGGGACCTATCTGGGCCACGATGGTCTCCGTCACTCCTGTCCGTGACGCACGTGTGAAGCTGCGGCAGCCTTCTCGCTTCGCGAGAGGCTGCCGACGCGCGACATACCCGCGAATCGGCCAGCGTGCCTTGATTCCGCGCTCCGCCGCGCTATACGTTCCCGCCATGATGTTCATCTCCACATTCTTCCCGCTGATCTGAACGACAGAACGTCGTTCCGCGCTCCTGCGCCACTCAGATCAAACGGCTTCGCGCGATGCGGTAGCCGAACGGAGAGATGTGCAATGCCCAAGACCGAACAGGCTGGCCTGACGCCCAGTCATGTCCAGACCTTCATCGACGACGGTTTCGTCAAGCTGCCGAACGCCTTCAGCGCCGACCTTGCCAAGCAATGCAGGGACGAGCTGTGGGCGGATATCGGCCTGTCGCCGGACAAAGCCGAAGATTGGAGCCGCCCCGTTGTCCGGGTCGGATCCAAAGCCACGCCCCCGTTCATTGAAGCCGCGAATACGCCGCTTCTGCACAGGGCCTACGACCAGCTCGCCGGCGAAGGGCGCTGGCTTGCGCCAACGGGCCTTGGCACCTTTCCCATCCGCTTTCCGTCATCGCAATCGCCGGGCGACGACGGCTGGCATGTGGACATGAGCTTTGGCACCGCTCATGCCGACTTCATGGAATGGCGCGTCAATGTGAAGAGCAGCGGGCGTGCGCTCCTGATGCTCTTCCTGTTCTCGGATGTCTGCGCCGATGATGCTCCCACGCGGATCCGGACAGGATCGCATGCAATTATCGCGCGGGAGCTGCTGCCGTATGGCGAGGCAGGCGCAACGCTCCGGCAACTCGGTGCCGAGGACTGGGCGTCGACGAAGGATTGCGAAGTCGAACTGGCGACCGGCGCGGCAGGCAGCGTGTATCTGTGCCACCCGTTCCTGGTTCACGCCGCGCAACCCCACCGCGGGAAACGGCCGCGCTTCATGGCACAGCCTCCGCTGCTGCCGAAGGGCGAGTTCGATCCGGCACTGCCGCCCTCGCCGGTTCAGATCGCGATCCGGCGGGCCTGCGGCTTGGTCGTGTAAGTCGGCGGTCTCCGGGACCGCTTGGCAGTCCCGGAGATCGGACCGCCAAGCTACTGCACCTCGATGTTCGCGTCCTTGATCAGCTTGCGCCAGCGCTCCTCCTCCTGGGCGACATAGCGATCGAGCTGTTCCGGCGCGCTGCCGACCATGATGAGGCCTTCGTTCGCCTCCAGCTTCTTGAAGGCACCGGACTGAACCGCCTTCGCGATCGCCTGGTTGAGGCGCGCGATCACCGGAGCCGGCGTCTTGGCCGGCGCATACAAGCCGTACCAGGACTCGGCTGCATAGCCGGGCACGCCGGCCTCGGCGACAGTCGGCAATTGCGGGAACGCGGCCGAGCGCTCGGCCGATGTCACGGCCAGCGCGCGGAGCTGACCTGCCGCCACCAGCGAGGCCGCGCTCGCGACGGTCGTGAACATCACGTCGATCTGCCCGCCCAGGAGATCGCTGATCGCAGGCGCCGCGCCCTTGTAGGGCACCGCCGTCATCCTGACCTGCGCCATCGCATTGAACAGCTCGCCGGCGAGATGCGCCGAGGTGCCGGTGCCGAACGTGCCGAAATTGAGCTTGCCGGGATTGGCCTTGGCCTCCGCGATCAGATCCGCGATCGAGTTGATCTTGGACGCGGGGTTGACGACGACGATGTTGAAGGACCGCGCGATCAGCGAGACCGCCGCGAAATCCTTGTGCGGATCGAACGGCAGCTTGTTGTACAGGCTCGGATTGACCGCATGCGCGAAGGTCGCCATCAGCAGCGAATAGCCGTCGGGCTCGCTGGTCGCCACCGTCTGGGTCCCGATGATGGTCCCGGCGCCCGGCTTGTTCTCGATGATGACGGACTTGCCGAGCTCCGTCTGGATTTCCTGCGCCGTGGTTCGCGCGATGATGTCGGTACCGCCGCCGGCGGCGAAGGGCACCACGATCTTGATGATCTTGTCGGGATATTCCGCGCGCGCCGGCGTCAGTCCAAGCCCCGCGACGACCGCGCAGGCGAGGATGGCGAGGCCTCGCCAGCTCCGCACGGCGACATCCTTTTTGCACCCGCGATCATGATTGACGATCTCGCCACTGGCCATGAGAAGCTCCATCCGATCCTGTTCAGACATTGAGAACCACCAATCCGTCCGCCGCCTTCACGCCCTGGCCCGCCGGCAGCACGAACACCGGATTGATCTCGGCCTCCGAGAGGCGATCACCGAGGCGTGCGACCATGTGCGAGAAAGCGACGACTGCACTTGCCAGCGCGTCGACGTCGTATTTCGGCCGGCCTCGAAAGCCGTCGAGCAACGGCCAGGTGACGAGATCGCGCGCCATCGCTTTCGCCTCGGAGAGATCGAGGCCGCCGCTCGGTGGAAGCAGACGCATCGTGGTGTCCTTGAACAGCTCGGCCGCGACACCGCCCATGCCGAGCAGGATCGCTGTGCCCAGGGAATCGCGATGCATTCCGAGAATGATTTCGACGCCGCCCGAGATCATCTCCTGAACCAGGAATTGGCGGGGTCGCGTCCCGGTTCTGGTCTCGACCTCATCGGCCATCGCCGTCAGGCGTTCGCCGATCGTGTCAGTCGTCAGGTTGACCGCGACGCCGCCGACATCGCTCTTGTGCGCGATCTCGCGCGAGAGAATCTTGAGCACGACCCGGCCGCCGAGGTCGCGCGCCGCCTGTTCTGCATCGTCAGACGTTGCGACCACTCTCTCTGCCGCGACGGGAATGCCAAAGCGGGCGAACAGCGCCTTGGCCTGTGCCTCATCGAGCGAACCTGTCGGGATGTCGCTGATGTCGGCGCTCGTCCGGGACAGGCCGGATGTCTGGACCTGCTCCGGCATTCCCGCCCGCAACAGCCCGTCGAGCGCGGCAGTGCAGCTCTCGGCCGAGGTGTAGGCGGGGACGCCGCGCCGGGTGAGGACGGACACCACCTCGGGCGCGTGCGGACTGACATAGGCAATGACCGGCTTGTCGCTGAGCGGCAGGCAGTCGTGGATGGCATCGGCCATCAGGCCCGGCGATCCCACGGCCGACGAGCCGGCAATGACGACCAGCGCGTCGTAGGACGGACTTGCGAGCAGAATGCGGATCGCGCCGCGAAGCAGGTCCGGCTGCAGGCCGGCCAGGGTCACGTCGATCGGATTGCGATCGAGATTGGCATGCGATCCCGACTGCAGGCTGCGTAATTGCGCGGCCGTCTCCGCATCGGGTGCGGGCGTCACGAAGCCGGCGACGCCGAGACTGTCTGATACTATCGTGCCGGCGCCGCCGGTGGAGGTGAGGATCGCAACACGCCGGCCGGCAAGCTTCCGTCCCGCGGCAAGGGCCGCGGGAATGTCGAGCAGATCCTCGAACGTCCTGGCGCGGATCACCCCGAGCTGCCTGAACAAGGCATCATACATGCGGTCCGAGCCGGCCAGCGCGCCGGTGTGCGAGACGGCCGCCTGTGCGCCCGCCTCCGAGCGACCGATCTTGAAGGCGACAACGGGCTTGCCGGCGCGGCGCGCCTTCAGGACCGCCTCGTGAAACCGAGCCGGATTGCGGATCGCCTCGATATAAAGCGCAATCACCTTGGTCGCGCTGTCGCCGGCGAGACAGTCGATGAAATCGGCGAGCTCGAGATCGGCTTCGTTGCTGGTCGACACCAGCTTGGACAGCCCCACCCCGCGCGCCGCAGCGCGCGACAGCAAGGCGCCCAGAATGCCTCCGCTTTGCGAGATCAACCCGATGGACCCAGCTGCGAAGTGATCCATCGCCAGCGCACCCGACGCCGACAGCACTATATTGTCGGTGAGATTGACGAGGCCGATCGTGTTCGGCCCGAGAATCCGCATCGAGCCGGCGGCTTGCATGAGCTGGGCCTGGCGCGCGGCGCCTTCCGCGCCCGTTTCGGTGAAGCCGCTGGCCAGCACGATCGCTGCGGCGGCACCACGCTCGGACAATTCGCGCACCGCGATATGCGCGCGCTCGGCGCCGAGCAGGACGATGCCGACGTCGGGCACATCAGGCAGCGAGGCGACATCGGGGTAACAGGTGAGACCATCGATCTCCGCGACCTTCGGATTGACGGGATAGATCGCACCCGCAAAGCCATGCTTCCTCAGATAGGACACCGGCCGGCCCGACGTCTTGCTCGGGTCTGCGGACGCGCCGATGATTGCGACGCTGCGCGGCCGGATCAGGCGTTCGATCGCGTCCATTGCTCAGCCCTTCGATGCGGATTGCGCGAGGAACGCCGTCACGGCGTCGCGATGCTCGGTGCTGGTGTAGCAGATGGCCTGCGCCTGGCTGCCGAGGCTGAAGATGTCGTGCGCGGAATGCTCGAAGGTCTCGTTCAGGATCTTCTTGCTCAGCGCGAGCGCGGTGGGAGACCCCTCCGCCAATTCGGTCGCCCAGGCCTGCGCGGCCGGCAGCAGCTCGGCCGCCGCCACCTTGCGGTCGACGATGCCGAGCGCGAGCGCCTCGTCCGCCTCGACGACGCGTCCGGTGAAGATCAGCTCCTTGGCTCTCGCAAGCCCGACCCGGCGCGGCAGGAAATACAGCCCGCCGCCGTCGGGGACCAGACCGCGCTTGATGTAGGACCAGGTGAATTTCGACCGCTCCGTTGCCATCACGAAGTCGCAGGCGAGCGCAGTATCCGCACCGAGTCCGGCTGCGGCGCCGTTGACGGCGGCAATGGTCGGCTTCGGCAGGCCCAGCAGAAGCGATTGCACGTGATGCACCCCCTGCTGACGGCTCCATCCGTTGAAGGCGACCTCGCCCTGCGGCGCCTCGAGCCGGCGCTTCATGCCGCTGATGTCGCCGCCGGCGCAGAAGGCGTTGCCGCGCCCGGTCAGCACCAGCGCCCTGATCGCCTTGTCGCGCGCCACGGTTTCGAGCGCGCCGACGAACTCGGCACGCATCTCGTCACTCATGGCGTTGCGCCGCTCCGGGCGGTTGAAGGCGATCGTCGCGACACCGGCCTCAAGCGAGAATTCGATGAGCTGATAGGACATGGCGGGCTCCTCAGGTGGGGTCGGATCGATCACCGCGGCGCATTGCGGATGTCGATTCGGGCCGTGCCGTTTCCTCGTCGAGCCAGCGCGGCCGGGCATTCTTCTTCCTCATGCCTGTAGCGGCTTGCACGGGCCGCGACATCCCCCTAATTCCACTAAGTGGAAACGGCGGCGGAGCTGGGACATGGCGCAGGCGCGCAGATATGCGGGCGGAGTTGACGGCAACCGGTCGCTCGAACGCGGCATCGAGATCCTCCGAGCGTTCCGGCCCGGCGTCGACACGCTCGGCAATGGCGAGATCGCGGAACGAACAGGCTTGCCGCGCTCGACGGTCAGCCGGCTGACGCGAACGCTGGTCAATTCCGGGATGCTCGACGAAGTCCGGAACCAGCGGACCTACCGCCTTGCCGCCTCCGTCATCAGCATCGGTCACGCGATGCGAACGGGATCACCCGTGCTCAACGCGATCGGACCGATGATGCGGGCGGAATCGGCGAAGCGCCGGCTCAACGTCGGGTTGGCCACCGCGGATCGAACCATGATGGTGTATCTGGAATCGATCCGCTACAGCCCGCGCGCGGCGCTGCGCAACGTCGTCGCCGGCCAGCAGGTGCCGATGGAGTTGACGTCGCTGGGCCGCGCCTACCTCGCCGGCATCGCAGAAGCCGAGCGCGAGCGATTGCTGAAGCAGTTCAAGCGGCGCACCGCGGCGGCGACCAAGGCGCTGCTCACGGACGTCAGGCGATCGATCAGCGCCCTCGAGCGCGACGGCTATTGCGCGGTGTCATGGCAGCCCGCCGTTCTCGCCGTCGCGACGCCCATCGTGCTCGAGGGCCTCCCGGTCTATGCGCTCAACATGAGCCTGCAGAATGTCGAGCGCTCCGATGCGCTGGCGAACGAGCTCGGCGCGTACCTCACCGCCTTCGCGGCGAAGTGCAAGGAAGTGCTGGCGGGACGGTGACGTCGATCAGCCCCGTCACAGCTTTCCATAGACCCGCGCAGCGACGGCCTTCAGGCGCTCGACCGAGCCTGACTCCGGATGCGGCTTGACCGGCGCGAACAGGATCGAGGCCTGCCTGCCGTTCTTCCAGACATAGATGGTGACGGCGTTGCCGTTGCCCTTGGTGCAGGAATGCTCGCCGAAGGCTTCGCTGCCGAGCTCGGGGATCGCCACGTGCTTGCAGGGGCCTGCACGCTTCATCATGCCGGCGGCGGTGTCGCGCGAGGTGGCGATCACCGCGACGGTCATGGTGTTGGCCTCGCGATCGAACATCATGCAGCTGCCCGCGCCGGTCCGCTGCACCGTCAGCGTTCCCGCGTCGAGAAAGCCATCGGCATCCGCGGCCGTAAGCCACTCGCAAGTGCCGAACCGCTCGCTGCTCCGGCTCACATTGGCGATGGCAGTACGCGCAGCTTCGGTGATCGGCCCGAGCAGCGCGTCATCGGCGCGGCGGCCGATCGGATAGACGCTGATCTGCAGAATGTAGTCGCCTGACAAGGCGACGACCGAAGCCTCCTGGCGCTCCGCGCCGGCAGCGGTCGTCCCGCCTTGGCCCTCCTCACCGATGCCGGACACCGCACTCAGCGGCATGCGCTCGCTGAGCGTCTTGACGAAGGTCGCGTACAATTCCCTGGCGCGGTCCTTGTCGGGATTGCGGAACACGGAGAGCATCATCGTGTCGCCGCGCCCGGCCTGGTAGATGCAGCCGCGGCCGTCCTGATTTGAAATCAGCGACCATTTGAGCGCCGGCATCGCGCCGGCGAGCTCCTTGGCGCTGATGAACGGGCAGGTTTCAGCCGCGCGCACGGGAAGCACGGAGACGGCGGCGATGGCGAGGAAAAGGAGGAGGCCGGAGAACAGGCGATCGATGGTGCGCATGGGGCGAACTTACTATCGAAATCGCGCGCCCGGAACGATGCGAACGTGCGCCCCGCAGATTCGTCGTCCGAGGCCCTTCCCAGGCAGCCCTGCCCGGGTCATCGCGAGGCCGTCGTCACTGCCCGCTATATTCGGCCCAGCAATCCGCCGTCTCATAAACGCGGACCGCCGACAGTTGGGGAAGGCTCGGCTTCAACCGGTCCCAGATCCAGATCGCGATGTTCTCGGCGGTCGGGTTCTCGAGGCCTTCGACCTCGTTCAGGCAGTGGTGGTCCAGCGCGCCCATGATGTCGGCGAAGCTGTTTTCGATGTCGAAGAAATCGGCGACGAAGCCGGTGTGCGGATCGACCGGCCCGTCCAATTGGACCTCGACCCGATAGGAATGACCATGCAGCCGGCGGCATCGGTGGGTCTCGGGCACGTTCGGCAGCCGATGCGCCGCCTCGAACTTGAACGCCTGCGATATCCTCATCCAGCTCCTCACACGGCGTAGCCATCCGGTCTCGGGCCCGTCTGGCGACCAGATGCTGCTTGGTCCTGACCTTTCGGCGAAGAATGGCGCGCCCGGAACGATTCGAACGTCCGACCCTCAGATTCGTAGTCTGATGCTCTATCCAGCTGAGCTACGGGCGCGTTTTTCGCGAACAGTGCGGGCCTAAGCCCGCAGGCAGCCTCCGGACAGCGCCGGAGGGGTGCGAAAGAGCGCTCTGACTAGCCGCTCTTTTCCCGATTGGCAAGGTCCGGGATGGGGAGATTTTCGCGTATTTCCACCTTACTGGCCGTCATTCCGGCGCGCGCCGAAGTCACGAGGCCGGAATCCGTAACCACCAGCCGGGGTTATGGATTCCGGGCCCGGCCCCTTGGCCCGTCCCGGAATGACGAGAGACTGTCGGCCGCTGGCCGACTACGCCCGCTGCCGCTCGTTGCGGATGGAGAGCAGCTCCACCGGGCGGTCGGGAATGACGATGCGGAAGGTGGCGCCGATGGTGCCTTCGACCAGATGGATGTCGCCGCCATGGGCGCGGACCAGCTCGGCGGCGATGGCAAGGCCGAGACCGCTGCCGCCGGGGCGGCCGGAGGTCTGGAACGCCTCGAACAGATGGTCCCTGGTCTTCTGGGGCACGCCGGGACCGGTGTCGGAGACCTCGATGATCGCCACGGCGCCTTCGCGCTTTCCGGTGATCCGGATCTGCTGCGGGCCACCGTCGCCCGAGGCATGGCTCTCCAGCGCCTGGGCGGCGTTGCGCACGAGATTGAGCAGCACGCGGAACAGCTGATCGGGATCGGCATCGATGGCGAGCCCGCGTTCGATCGCGGCGACCCAGGCGATCGAAGCGTCGGAGGCAAGACCTGCGGTCTCACGCACCTCCAGCACGACAGGCTCGATCAGGATCATGCGGCGGTCGGGCGCGGCCTCCTGGGCGCGGCCGTAGGACAGCGTCGATTGGCAGAAGGCAATGGCACGCTCGAGCGAACGCACGAGCTTGGGCGCAAAGCGCTGCACCCGCGGATCCGGCACGCTGGCGAGCTGATCCGACAGCAGCTGGGCCGAAGCCAGCAGATTGCGCAGATCGTGGTTGATCTTGGACACCGCGAGGCCGAGGGCGGCGAGCCGGCTCTTCTGATGCAGCATCGACATCAGATCGCGCTGCATGTCCGACAATTCGCGCTCGGCGACCCCGATCTCGTCGCTGCGCTGGCTCGGCACGATGATTCCCGCCGAGCTCTCGGGGTTCTCGTGGAAGCCGACCAGGCTCGCGGTCAGCCGCCGCATCGGGCGCACGAAGAGATAATGGAGCGCGAGATAGACCAGGCCCGCGGTCAGGACACCGATGATGAGCGCGACCACCACGACATTGCGGGAGAAGCGATACATCTGCTGCCGCAGCGGCAGCTCGTCGGTGACGATCTCGATGAACTGGGCATTGCCGACCCCGGGCCCGACGATCCGGATGGCCTGGTTGCCGGTCTCCAGCATCATCCGGAACGAGCCGGTGATCGCCTCCCAGGCCGTCATGTCGCGGAGGTCGATGTCGTGCCCGATGGCAGCCGGAATGTTGTCGCTGGCGAGCAGGCGGCGCTGCTGGCCCATCTTGATGGCGACGGCGCGGGCATTGATGCTTTTCAGGATCTGCCGCGACAGCGAATCGGGAACCATGCCGAGCGGCGCCGCATCCAGCACCAGCGCGGCCGTGTTGGCCGCCGCGACGCGGTCGTTCAGGCGGTTGACCCAGAAGTTGGCGATGGCGGGCACATAGAGCAGGCTGGCCGCGATCATCACCAGGGGAACGGTCAGCAGCAGCAGCTTGCCCGACAGCCCGAGCCCGCGCGTCCCGCGGGGGCGCACCGCCGGCTGGTCCGGCTGATCCTGATCCTGGATCGGCTGGAGGTCTGTCGCTGCCACGAAATTCGCCCTCGCTGCGGCGTGTGAAGGATTGGCGGTAGGAAGATGCGGCCCGACCCCGGTCCGGTCAAATTACGGATCGCTAATCTGCTGAGGTGGGATGTAAGCGCTGATATCGCGAGTCGCCACCTCAAGGGTTAAAAACCCCGCGCAAACAGCGATATTCACCGGAAACGTACGCTTGTGCGGCGTTGACGAAAACAAGGCGCTACCTTATAAGCCGCGCAAATTGTCCGCGATGACCCGGTGTGAACGCCGGGAGCGGCTCTCTTGGGGCCGAAAAAGGCCCGTTTGGGGCCGCATCTTCCGGGCTTTACCATCAATTCTACAGGCAAATTGCCCGGTCAGCGGAGAAAAACCCGTGAAGCGGACTTATCAACCCAGCAAACTGGTGCGCAAGCGCCGTCACGGTTTCCGTGCCCGTCTCGCCACTGCCGGCGGCCGCAAGGTTCTCGCCGCCCGCCGCGCCCGCGGCCGCAAGCGTCTGAGCGCCTGAGCCGGACCCTCTTTTCCGGGATATCATCATGGATCGGCTGAGGCAGCGGGCGGATTTCCTCGCCGTTGCCAATGGCGCGCGGGTGAATAGTCCCGCGTTCGTCCTGCAAAGCCGCCACCGCGATGACCAGGGCCCGGTCCGGATCGGCTTCACCGTCACCAAGAAGAACGGCAACGCCCCCGAGCGCAACCGCATCCGGCGCCGGCTTCGCGAACTGGTGAAGCGGCTCGATCCGGTATCGATGCAGCCTCATCATGATTATGTCCTGGTCGGACGAAGGGACGCGCTTTCGCGCGACTTCGCCACCATGCTCGACGATCTGCGCATAGCCTTCTCGAAGCCCGCGCGGCATACGGCCAGAGGCCCCTCGAAGGGGCGTGGCCGGAAGCCAGGCGTCCCTGCCGCTGCCAGCCGCAAACCAGATTGATGACGAGACATTAGAGATGACCGACAATCGCAATACCATTCTCGCCGTCATTCTGTCGGGCCTCGTCCTGATCGCCTGGCAGTATTTCTACAACGTGCCGGCGATGGAGAAGCAGCGCGCCCAGCAGCAGGCACAGGCCGAGTTGCAGAAGACCACGCCGCAACCGACCGCCTCCGCAACCCCGGGCGCCGCGCCGCAGCCGGGTGGCGCGACACAGCCGGCAACGCCGGGCGCAAACCAGGCGGCCCAGCCGGTCGTTGCGCGCGATGCCGCGATTGCCGCCAGCCCGCGCGTGAAGATCGACACGCCGCGCATCGTCGGCAGCATCTCGCTGAAGGGCGGCCGCATCGACGACATCGCGCTGGTGCAATTCCGCGAAACCGTCGATCCGAAGTCGCCGCCGATCATCCTCTATTCGCCCTCGGGCACCGCAGAGCCTTATTACGCCGAGTTCGGCTGGGTGGCGGCGACCGGCGTGACGGCGAAGATGCCTGATGCCCAGACCGTCTGGCAGCAGGACGGCAGCGGCAGCCTGACGCCGACGAATCCGGTGGTTCTGAAATGGGACAATGGCGACGGCCTCACCTTCCGCCGTACCGTCGCGGTCGACGACCATTATCTCTTCACCGTCAAGGACGAGGTGAGCAATGTCGGCAATGCGCCGGTGACGCTCTATCCGTTCGCGCTGATCTCGCGCCACGGTGCCCCGCAGGTCTCCGGCTATTACATCCTGCATGAAGGCCTGATCGGCTATCTCGGCGACCAGGGCCTGCAGGAATATGCCTACAAGAAGATCGACGAAGCCAAGAAGGTCGATTTCAAGGCCACCAATGGCTGGCTCGGCATCACCGACAAATACTGGGCTTCGGCCCTGCTGCCCGACACCAATGCCCCGCTGCAGGCGCGCTTCTCGTCGAACCCGGTCGGCAACGTCCACACCTACCAGACCGACTATCTGCTCGACCCCGTCACCGTCGCGATCGGCGGCACGGCGACCGCGAATGCGCGGCTGTTCGCCGGCGCCAAGGAGGCCGGCGTCGTCGGCGTGTTCCCGTTCGCCGGCCTCGGCGGCTACAACAAGGAGCTGGGACTGAACCATTTCGATCTCTTGATCGACTGGGGCTGGTTCTACTTCATCACCAAGCCGATGTTCCTCGGCCTCGACTTCTTCTACCGCTTCTTCGGCAATTTCGGCATCTCGATCCTGCTCGTGACCGTGATCGTGAAGCTCTTGTTCTTCCCGCTGGCGAACAAGTCCTACGCCTCGATGGCGAAGATGAAGTCGATCCAGCCGCAGCTGCAGGCGCTGAAAGAGCGCTATCCCGACGACAAGGTGAAGCAGCAGCAGGAGATGATGGAGATCTATCGCAAGGAGAAGATCAATCCGGTCGCCGGCTGTCTTCCCGTAGTGATCCAGATCCCGGTGTTCTTCTCGCTCTACAAGGTGCTGTTCGTCACCATCGAGATGCGGCACGCGCCGTTCTACGGCTGGATCAAGGACCTCTCGGCGCCGGACCCCACCAACCTGTTCAACCTGTTCGGCCTGATCCCGGTCGACCCGACCACGATTCCCGTGTTCGGCCATTACCTCGCGCTCGGCATCTGGCCGATCATCATGGGCATCACGATGTGGTTCCAGATGAAGCTGAACCCGACGCCGCCCGATCCGACGCAGCAGATCATCTTCAACTGGATGCCGCTGATCTTCACCTTCATGCTGGCGGGCTTCCCGGCGGGTCTCGTGATCTACTGGGCCTGGAACAACCTGCTCTCGGTGATCCAGCAGAGCTACATCATGCGTCGCAACGGCGTGAAGGTGGAGCTGTTCGACAATCTCAAGGCGACGTTCGCGAGGAAGGCGACGTAAGTCCCCGTCATTCCGGGGCGATGCGCAGCATCGAACCCGGAATCTCGAGATTCCGGGTCTGGTCCTTCGGACCATCCCGGAATGACAGCAAGCAAAGAGCCTCGCATGACCGACGACAAAGATGCGAAGCTGATCGAGGCCGGGCGAAAGCTGTTCGCCCGCGACTGGCAGTTCATCTGGGCCTCGCCCTCGATCCAGACGCTGCCGCCGATGGCGGGGCTGGAGGTCGCCTTTGCCGGGCGCTCCAATGTCGGCAAGTCCAGCCTGATCAACGCCCTCACCGGCCGCAACGCGCTGGCGCGCACCTCGCATACGCCGGGCCGCACCCAGGAGCTGATCTTCTTCGAGGTCCCCGGCAAGAACGACCTGCGCCTCGTCGACATGCCCGGCTACGGCTATGCCAAGGCGCCCAAGAGCCAGGTCGCGTCCTGGACCGAGCTGATCCACAAATTCCTGCTCGGACGCGCCAGCCTCGCGCGCGTCTACGTGCTGATCGACGCACGGCACGGCATCAAGGACGTCGACCTCGAGGTGCTCCAGACGCTCGACCGCTCCGCGGTCAGCTACCAGATCGTGCTGACCAAGGCCGACCAGGTGAAGGCCTCCGAGCTGCAAGCGCGCATCGCCGAGACCGAGGCGGCGCTGGCAAAACATCCGGCCGCGTTCCCGAACGTGCTCGCGACCTCGTCACGCAGCTCGGCCGGCATGGAGAGCCTGCGCGCCGCGATGGCGAAGCTCTTGGAAGAGCGGAGCAAGTAATGGTGGCGCACCGCCTCCTGATCGGGCTCGCCGGATTGATGGGCGCCGCCGGCGTCGCGCTGGCCGCAGCCTCCGCCCACGGCGCGGATGCCAGCCGGCTCGCCACGGCGAGCGCCATGCTGCTGTTTCATGCAACCGCCATATTGGCGACCACAGCCCTGCTCGCGCGTGGCCTTCTGCACGGCGGAATTGGCTTGGTCGCCGCATGCGGCTTCGTGATCGGCGCCGCGCTGTTCGCGGGTGACCTCACCTTGCGGCACTATGCCGGCCACGCGCTGTTTCCAATGGCGGCGCCGACCGGTGGAACGGTGATGATTTTGGGCTGGCTGGCGGTGACGCTCGCGGCGGTGGTGGCGCGGAAGTGACGCCTTCTCTTACCCTCCCCTGGAGGGGGAGGGTCGGCTCACATTGAGCGCAGCGAAATGTGAGCCGGGGTGGGGTGATCTCTCCACTCGGGCACTACTCATCGCGGAGAGACCGTCACCCCACCCCGCTCGCGCTGCGCGCGATCGACCCTCCCCCTCCAGGGGAGGGTAAGTACGAAGACCACACTTTGCGCCACGCCCGCCAATCGGATAGAACGCAGGCCGCGTTAGTCCCGCCAGCGAGACCCCGACATGACCGACATCTCTCCGCTCGACCAGGCCCGCATCCTGTCCGAAGCGTTGCCGCACATGCAGCAGTATGACGAGGAAACCATCGTCATCAAATATGGCGGCCATGCCATGGGCGACGAGGAGACCGCCAAGAACTTCGCGCGCGACATCGTGCTGCTGGAGCAGACCGCGATCAACCCGGTGGTGGTGCATGGCGGCGGGCCGCAGATCGCGACCATGCTCAAGCGCCTCGGCATCCAGTCGGAATTCGCCGCGGGCCTGCGCATCACCGATGCCGCCACCATCGAGATCGTCGAGATGGTGCTGGCCGGCTCCGTCAACAAGCAGATCGTCGGCTACATCAACGAGGCCGGCGGCAAGGCCGTCGGCCTGTCGGGCAAAGACGCCAACATGGTGAAGGCGACGAAGACGACGCGGACCATCGTCGATCCGGGCTCGCACATCGAGAAGGCCGTCGATCTCGGCTTCGTCGGCGACCCCGAAAAGGTCGACCTCACTTTGCTCAACCAGCTGATCGGCTACGAGCTGATCCCGGTGCTGGCGCCGCTCGCGACCTCCAAGGAAGGCCAGACGCTGAACGTCAACGCCGACACCTTTGCCGGAGCGGTGGCCGGCGCGCTGAAGGCCAAGCGCCTGTTGCTGCTCACCGACGTGCCGGGCGTGCTCGACAAGTCGAAGAAACTGATCCCGCAGCTTTCGGTGAAGGACGCGCGAAAGCTGATCGCCGACGGCACCATTTCCGGCGGCATGATCCCGAAGGTCGAGACCTGCATCTACGCGCTCGAGCAGGGCGTCGAGGGCGTCGTCATCATCGACGGCAAGATGCAGCATGCGGTGCTGCTCGAGCTGTTCACCAACCAGGGCACGGGCACGCTGATCCACAAGTGATGAGCTGGACGCATCGACGAAAGAACGTCATGGCCGGGCCTGTCCCGGCCATCCACGACCTTTCTCGCAGCGCAGACGTGGATGCCCGGGTCAAGCCCGGGCATGACGAGCGGAGAGTTCAGCGGCCGCGCCGCTCGGTCCTCACCCGCTTCCTAATGACGCTGCCGGCTGCGGCCGTCTCGCTCTTCTTCTCCTCCGCGCCTGCTTTCGCCGACCTCAAGATCTGCAACCGCATGTCCTATGTGGTCGAAGCCGCGATCGGCATCGACGACAAGGCGGCGACCGCAACGCGCGGCTGGTTCAGGATCGATCCCGCCACCTGCCGCGTGGTGGTGCAGGGCACGCTGACCGCCGACCGTATCCTGCTCAACGCCCGCGCGCTCGGCGTCTATGGCGCCTCCCCGATCCCGCAGAGCGGCAGCGACATGCTCTGTGTCGCGCAGGACAATTTTGTCATCGCGGCGGCGCGGCAATGCCGCAGCGGCCAAACCCAGGTCGCATTCACGCAAGTGACGCCGACGCAAGGGACGGACGGCAACCTCATTGCCTATCTCGCCGAAGATTCCGAATATGACGACGAGCAGGCGCGCCTTGCCGGCATCCAGCGCCTCTTGGTGATCGCAGGCTACGACGCAGCACCAATCGACGGCGTCGACGGGCCGAAGACGCAGGCCGCGCTCGCCGCGTTCCTGAAGAGCCGCGGCCTGTCGTCGGACATCGTGGGCTCGCCAAACTTCTTCAAGACCATGGTCGACGCGGTGCAGACGCCGTCCGCCACCGGCCTCACCTGGTGCAACGACACCCCGCACAAGGTGATGGCGGCGATCGCGACCGACGACGGCAAGTCCGTGACCAGCCGCGGCTGGTATCGCATCGATCCCAAGACCTGCCTGCACCCTGACGTGACCGGCCAGCCGAAGCAGATCTTCAGCTTCGCGGAAGCCGTCGACGCCGACAACCGCGTCGTCAAGCTGAAGGACAGACCGCTGAACTGGGGCGGCGACAGGCAGCTCTGCACGCGCGAGACCAAGTTCGAGACCAATGAACAGACCGATTGCGGCGCGCGGGGATTTGCGGCGACGGGATTTGGTGTGGTGGACATGTCGAGCGGCGGCAAGACGCTGCGGTTTGCCGTGCCGTGATGGTGTTGATGTGATGACGGTGGGACCAAACTCTCCGCTGTCGTCCCTGCGAACGCAGGGACTCATAACCACAGGATTTGGTTGTGGCGCGAGACATCACCACGATCCCGTAAACAATTTCTCCCTGTGGCTGGGTCCCGGATCGGCGCTCCGCTTCGCTGCGCTTGTCCGGGACGACGAGCTGAGGATGTTGATATGACCTCGCCCCGCAGCTTCACTCACGTCGACACCTGGGTGTTCGATCTCGACAACACGCTCTATCCGCATCACGTCAATCTGTGGCAGCAGGTCGATGTGCGGATCACCGAGTTCGTGTCCAGCTGGCTGCAGGTGACGCCGGCGGAAGCGCGAAAGCTCCAGAAGGATTACTATTTGCGCTTCGGCACCACCATGCGCGGCATGATGACCCTGCATGGCGTTTCCGCCGACGACTACCTCGCCTATGTCCACAGGATCGACCATTCGCCACTGGAGCCGAACCCGGCGCTCGGCGCGGCCATCACCAAGCTGCCGGGGCGAAAACTGATCCTCACCAACGGCTCGGTCGATCATGTCGACGCCGTGCTGGCGCGGCTCGGCCTCAACGCACATTTCGACGGCGTGTTCGACATCATCGCCGCGGAGTTCGAACCCAAGCCGGCGGAACGGACCTACCGGAAATTTCTGAGCGACCATGCCGTCGACCCGACTCGCGCCGCGATGTTCGAGGATCTCGCCCGCAACCTCACCGTCCCCCACGCGCTCGGCATGACCACCGTGCTGGTGGTGCCGGACGGGACGAAAGAGGTGGTGCGTGAGGATTGGGAACTCGAGGGCCGGGACGCGGCCCATGTGGATCACGTCACTGATGATCTGACTGGGTTTTTGGGCGGGCTCTCTCGGTAGGTCCGTAGCCCGGATGAAGCGCAGCGTCATCCGGGGCATCTCGCCGCGGGGAGACCGTCCCGGATTGCGCTTCGCTCCATCCAGGCTACGGGACTCATCACCCGCTTGCCCGGGATGACGGCCGAGTATGCCTTGACTCCGCCCCTCCAAATCCCGAAAAAGCGCCCTAATCCTTCAAAATTCCCGCTTCCCAGAGGAAATTCCGATGTCGCTTGCAGCCCTCGAATCCACCATCAACAGCGCGTTCGACGCGCGCGACGGCATCTCGACCTCGACCAAGGGCGAGGTGCGCGAGGCCGTGGAGCAGGCGCTGGAGACTTTGGACAAGGGCGAGGCGCGCGTTGCCGAGCGCGGCACTGATGGCAAGTGGAAGGTCAATCAATGGCTGAAGAAGGCCGTGCTGCTGTCCTTCCGCCTCAACGACATGGACGTCATTGCCGGCGGTCCCGGCAAGGCGAGCTGGTGGGACAAGGTGCCCTCGAAGTTCGAAGGCTGGGGCCCAAACCGTTTTCGTGACGCCGGTTTTCGCGCAGTGCCGGGCGCCGTCGTCCGCCGCTCGGCCTTCATCGCCAAGAACGTCGTCCTGATGCCTTCCTTCGTCAATCTCGGCGCCTATGTCGATGAGAGCACCATGGTCGACACCTGGGCCACCGTCGGCTCCTGCGCCCAGATCGGCAAGCGCGTGCACATCTCCGGCGGCGCCGGCATCGGCGGCGTGCTCGAGCCGCTGCAGGCCGAGCCCGTGATCATCGAGGACGATTGCTTCATCGGCGCGCGCAGCGAGGTCGCCGAAGGCGTGATCGTGCGCAAGGGCGCGGTGCTTGCGATGGGCGTGTTCCTGGGCGCTTCGACCAAGATCGTCGACCGCGAGACCGGCGAGGTCTTCATGGGCGAGGTCCCCGAATACTCGGTGGTGGTGCCCGGCGCGCTGCCCGGCAGGCCGATGAAGAACGGCCAGATCGGCCCGAGCACCGCCTGCGCCGTCATCGTCAAGCGCGTCGACGAGCGCACGCGCTCCAAGACCAGCATCAACGAGTTGCTGCGGGATTGATCGGGACTACGGGCTCCGCTCTCTCACCGTCCCCCCCGGGCAACGGCGAAGCCGTTGTCGCTGGAGGCGCCGCTCCTTCAGCGGCCCTCGAAGGGCGACGGCCCGGCTGCCGGCTACATCGCGGCCGTTCCTCCTTCGAGGCTCCCGGCGCGATGCTCTGCATCGCGCCACTCGTGCCTCAGGATGACGGGTCGGGAACGGCATCGAACCCTCCCTGCCTGCATCGCGACCAATCTCCGGGCGGTCCTGACCGCCCGGAGCCCTTCGTATGGACTGGACCTGGTATCTCTTCCGCTTCGACGGCCGCATCAACCGCGCATTGCTGTGGCAGGCGCTGCTGATCGTCGCGCTGCTGGCGGGCTTGCTGGAGATCGCCGGTCAGGTCATCGGGATCGTCGCAGGGTCCAGATCCACCCTGAAGCTCGGCATCGAGCTCGATTTCGACTTCGGCCTCGACGACCTCTTCAAGCTGGTCGATCCCCGTGCCTCCCACGCGCTGGCATCCGCCGATCTCGCGACCGCGATCCTCAAGACATCCGGCATGGCGCTGTTCTTCTGGATCTATCTTTCGACGGCGATCAAGCGGCTGCACGATCGCGACAGGAGCGGCTGGTGGATCGTTCCGTTCTTCTTCTTGCCCGGCCTGTTCAGCCAGTTCGCGGACCTGCTGCCCGGGTCAAGCTGGATCCTTTCGCTCAGCCTGCCTTTCTCCATCCTGTGGCTGTGGGGCTTCGTCGAAATGTTCTGTCGGCCCGGTACCCCCGGGCACAACCGCTTCGGCCCCGATCCACTTCTCGAGATCGAGGACAGTTCGGCCACGCCCCCTGCGCAAAACTGGGACCAGGGCCGCGAGATCGAAATTGTCCCGCCCAGCGCTAGCCCACCCGGCGGCATGCATGTTAAGCGGGGCGTATGACCGATGCTCTCTCCATTGCCCGCGATCTCATCCGCTGCCCCTCGGTAACCCCTGAAGACGCCGGTGCGCTCGGGGTGCTTGAAAAAGTCCTCGGCGCCGCAGGCCTCACTTGCCACCGCGTGACGTTCAGCGAAGAAGGCATCGCCGACGTCGACAATCTCTATGCGCGGATCGGCACCGAGGGACCGCATATCACCTTTGCCGGCCACACCGACGTGGTGCCGCCCGGCGACGAGAGCGCCTGGAGCGTCGGCGCGTTCTCCGGCGAGGTGAAGGACGGTGTCCTGCACGGCCGCGGCGCGGTCGACATGAAGGGCGGCATCGCCTGCTCGGTTGCCGCAGTGCTGGAGCATCTCGCCGCCAATGGTGGCAAGCCGCGGGCGGATGGGACAGGGTCGATCTCGTTCCTGATCACCGGTGACGAGGAAGACGTCTCCATCAACGGCACCATCAAGCTGCTCAAATGGGCCGCCGAGCGCGGCGAAAAATTCGACCATTGCGTGCTGGGCGAGCCCTCCAATGTCGAGACGCTCGGCGACACCATCAAGGTCGGCCGCCGCGGCTCGCAATCGGGCACGCTTTATGTCGACGGCGTGCAGGGCCATGTCGCCTATCCGCACCGCGCCTCCAATCCAGTACCGGATATCTCACGACTGATCGTTGCGATCTCCGACGAGCCGCTCGACCACGGCAGCGCGCAGTTCCAGGCCTCCAATCTCGAATTCGTCTCGGTCGACGTCGGCAACAAGGCCTTCAACGTCATCCCCGGCGAAGCCCGCGCAAAATTCAACATCCGCTACAACGACAACCACACCCAGGCGAGCTTGCGCGAGCTGGTCGAGACGCGGCTCGCAAAGGCGTGCGGCAACCGCATCAAGGCCCGCATCGTCTGGGAGCCCTCGAACTCCAACGTGTTCGTGACCAAACCCGGCCCGTTCACCGACCTCGCGGTCGCCGCGATCGAGGAGGTGACGGGCCGCAAGCCCGAGCTGTCGACATCAGGCGGCACCTCGGATGCGCGCTTCATCTCCAGCTATTGCCCAGTGATCGAGTTCGGCCTGGTCGGCCAGACCATGCATCAGGTCGACGAGCGGGTGCCGGTGGCCGATCTGGAGAAGCTGACGAAAGTGTATCGCGGGATCCTGACGCGGTATTTTGGGTGAGGGCTTATATTGCCAAACACTCCGCCGTCATGCCCGGGCTTGTCCCGGGCATCCACGTTTTCGGCGCTCCCGTTAAGCAAGGGCGTGGATGGCCGGGACAGGCCCGGCCATGACGATGTGGCAAGAGTTTGGCATGCCTCACTGGATAAAGGTGTCGTAGAGATCCTTCCATTCGGGATTGTCCCTCAGATCAGCCTGACCTTCCACGTGCGTGACCAGTGCTTGATGTTATGCTCTCGCTGGATTGCGGTTTGGATGTCCTCATAGCGTTCGAAATAGACGAGCAGCTTGACGCCGTACTTCTTGGTGAAGCCGGGCACGAGTCCGTTGCGATGCTCGTAGATGCGACGAACGATGTCGCTGGTCACACCGACATACAGAATGCCGTTGGGGGCGATCGCCAGGATGTAGACCCATCCACCATGCATAGTCGCATGTTGACGCACGTCGATGGCCGGGACAAGCCCGGCCATGACGGCTGTGGTGGCATCACGATCTAATAATCCACCTGCATCAGATACAGCCCCTCCGGCGGCGCCACGATGCCGCAGGCGGCGCGGTTGCGCGCATGCAGCGCCGCGGAGAGGTCGTCGGCGGTCCAGCGGCCCTCGCCGACCCAGACCAGCGAGCCCACCATCGAGCGCACCTGGCTGTGCAGGAATGAGCGCGCCGAGGTGACGATCGTGATCTCGCGGCCGTCACGGATCACGTCGAGCTGGTCGAGCGTCTTCTCCGGCGATTTGGCCTGGCACTCGGTGTCGCGAAACGTCGTAAAGTCGTGCTTGCCGAGCAGCCGCTGCGCGGCCGCATGCATCGCCTCGGCGTCGAGCTTGCGCGGCACGCGCCAGGCGTGGCCGATATCGAGCGCGAGATTGGCGCGGGTGTTGACGACGCGATAGCGGTAGTGGCGCTTCACGGCCGAGAAGCGCGCCTCGAAACTGTCGGGCACCACCTCAGCCTCCAGCACCGCGATCGGATGCGGGCGCAGATGTGCGTTGAGCCCGTCGCGAAACCGGCCAGGCGGAAACTGCTTGTCGACATCGACATGCGCGACCTGGCCGCGCGCGTGCACGCCGGCATCGGTGCGGCCGGCGCCATGCACCCGCAAATCCGCGCCGGTCATCGCCTTCACGGCGGCCTCCAGCGCGCCCTGCACCGAGGGCAGCGTATCCTGCACCTGCCAGCCGAAAAACGGCGCGCCGTCATATTCGATGGTGAGCTTGTAGCGGGGCATCGTGTCCAGCTTTGTCCGGCGTCATTGCCGGGCTTGACCCGGCAATCCATCGCCCAGAAAAGAGTTTTGTTAGAAGATGGATACGCGGGTCAAGCCCGCGTATGACGAGCCGGCTAGTTGAATCGCGCACCTGCCTTCACCGGTACGCCGCGCAAGAAGTCCGCGGCCTGCATCCGGCCCTTGCCCTCGCGCTGCAGCTCGATGATGCGGATGGCGCCCTCGCCGCAGGCGATCGTGAGCTGGTCGTCGAGCACCGCGCCCGGCTCCCCCGATCCCTTGGCCAGCTCGCAGCGCAGGATTTTCACACGCGCATTTTCCAGCTCGGCCCAGGCACCGGGGAACGGCGACAGGCCGTGGACGTGGCGCAGCACGGCGTGCGCCGACTTTGTCCAGTCGATCCGCGCCTCGGCCTTGTCGATCTTGGCGGCATAGGTGACGCCGTCCTCGCTCTGCTTCCTAAGCTGGAGCCCGCCGCGATCGAGCGCGGCCATCGCGCGCACCATCAGGTCGGCGCCGAGGCGGGAGAGGCGATCGTGCAGGTCGAGCGCCGTCATGTTGTCGGTGATTGCGAGGCGCTCGGCCATGGCGACGTCGCCGGTGTCGAGGCCGACATCCATCTTCATCACCATCACGCCGCTCTCGGCATCGCCTGCCATGATCGCGCGATTGATGGGGGCGGCGCCGCGCCAGCGCGGCAAGAGCGAAGCATGCAGATTGTAGCAGCCGAGTCTTGGCGCATCGAGGATCGCCTGCGGCAGGATCATGCCATAGGCGACGACGACGGCCGCATCGGCATCGAGCGCGCTGAACTCGTCGAGCGCTTCCTGGGTCTTCAGCGTCTTCGGCGTCAGCACGGGAATGCCGAGCTTTCGCGCGGCCTCCTCGACCGGGGTCGGCTGCAACTGCAGGCCGCGCCGCCCGCCCGGCTTCGGCGCGCGGGTGTAGACCGCGACGATCTCGTGGCCATGCGCAACGAGCTCGAGCAGCGTCGGCACGGAGAAATCGGGCGTGCCCATGAAGATGAGGCGAAGGGGCATGACAAGAACTCGGTACGTTCCCTCCCCCCTTGTGGGGGAGGGTTAGGGAGGGGGGGGGTGCCACACGACGCGCTCTGTCGGCGCAAGCGTTCGCGGCACTCACTCGATACGGATGACGGATAGACTTCCGCCTGGGCTACCCCTCTCCCCCGCCCTCCCCCACAAGGGGGGAGGGAGCGCAGCGGAGTACTGGGCAGCGTTCACACTAGCTCACTCCGCGCGCTTGGCGGCTTTCTCGAACTTCTTCATGACGCGGTCGCGCTTGAGCTTCGACAGATAGTCGACGAACAGCACGCCATTGAGATGGTCGATCTCGTGCTGGATGCAGGTGGCATAGAGGCCTTCGGCGTCCTCCTCGTGCACCTTGCCGTCGAGATCGGTGAAGCGCACGCGCACCTTCGCGGGGCGTTCGACCTCCTCGTAATATTCGGGGATCGACAGGCAACCTTCCTCGTAAGTGGAGAGCTCCTCGGACGAGGCTAGGATCTCGGGGTTGATGAAGACGCGCGGCAGCGGCTTGGTCTCGCCGTTCTCGTCGCGTTTGGCGAGGTCCATGGTGATCAGCCGCAGCGGCTGCGCGATCTGGATCGCAGCGAGGCCAATGCCGGGCGCGTCGTACATGGTCTCGAACATGTCGTCGGCAAGCTTGCGGATCTCGGCCGTGACCTTCTCGATCGGCTTGGAGACCAGACGCAGCTGCTTGTCGGGCAGGATGATGATTTCTCTGAGGGCCATGGCCGCGATTTAAGCCCCATGCCGGATGCGGTCAATGCGGGGCGGAACCCCGTTAACCCCTCGCTAACCATAAAACTTCGCATTTCGTTAACCATAAAAATTAACCGGGCATTCACCGGAAATGTTCGCTATTCGTTCGTGCGAACGGCCGAATCGGCTAGAAGGGCTGGCATGAACGAGATCATTTTCATGCTGGGCGACTGGCCGGTGCGCACGATCGATGCGCTGATCGGCTTCGGGGCGCTCGTCCTCATCCTCCTGGTGGCAATTGCGGTGGTGATCGCGCGCTCCGGGCGGCGCGGGGCGGAACTTGCGATGGCGCACGCAATCCGGGCCGACGAGCTCGAGGAGCGCCTCAGCGAGGTGCTGCGCGCCCAGAGCGAATCCTCAGGGAGGGTCGATGCCATGACCCAGGCGCTGGCGGGACGTCAGGCCGAGATGGCGCGGGCGGTCAACGAGCGGCTGGATTCGGTGACGCATCGCGTCGGCCAATCCATGGAGCACTCGACCCGCAACACCATGGAGAGCCTGCGCGCCCTGCACGAGCGGCTCGGCATCATCGACAGCGCGCACAAGAACCTCACCGACCTCACCACCCAGGTGACGACGTTGCGCGACGTGCTCGCCAACAAGCAGTCGCGCGGCGCCTTCGGCCAGGCGCGAATGGAGGCGATCGTCCAGGACGGTCTTCCAAAGGGCGCCTACGAATTCCAGTTCACGCTCTCGACCGGCAAGCGGCCGGATTGCGTCGTGTTCCTGCCGGACCAGCGTCCGCTCTGCATCGACGCGAAATTCCCGCTGGAAGCAATGACGGCGCTGCACGACGCCCGCAGCGACGAGGAGAAGCGCATCGCCACACAGCGGCTGCGCGGCGACGTGATGAAGCATGTCAGCGACATCGCCGAAAAATACCTCATCACCGGCGAGACCCAGGAGATGGCGCTGATGTTCGTGCCGTCGGAATCGGTCTACGCCGAAATCCATGACGGTTTCGACGACGTGATCCAGAAGGCCTACCGCGCCCGCGTCGTGCTGGTGTCGCCCTCGCTCTTGATGCTAGCGATCCAGGTGATGCAGCAGATCATGAAGGACGCGCGCATGCGCGATGCCGCCGACCAGATCCAGACCGAAGTGATCAAGCTCGGCGACGATCTGGGACGCCTCAGGGACCGCGTGGTCAAGCTGCAGAAACATTTCTCCGACGCGAACGAGGACGTCCGCCAGATCCTGATCTCCGCCGACAAGATCGAGAAGCGCGCGGGACGGATCGAGGAGCTCGATTTCAGCAAGAGCGATGCAGCCGAAGGGCCGAAGCTGGTGGCGGGCGCGGGCGAGCTGTTTCCGCGGAAGCTCCAGGCGGGGGAGTGACGCTGTGCCGTCATGGCCGGGCTTGTCCCGGCCATCCACGGACTTTTCAACGGCACCACGAACGTGGATGCCCGGGACAAGCCCGGGCATGACGGGATTTGTGGCAGAGGCATCACGGCCAGAATCTGCTAACACCGCCTCATGACAGCACCCGACGCCACCTCCGGAACTGCCGCCACCGAAACCCCTGCGACCTCATGGCGCGACAGCCTGGCCGTGTACCTGCAGCCGCGGGTGCTGATCGTGTTGTTCCTCGGCTTCTCGTCCGGCCTGCCGCTGGCGCTGTCGGGCTCGACGCTGCTGGTGTGGATGCGCGAGGCCGGTGTCGACCTCAAGACCATCGGGCTGTTCGCGCTGGTCGGCACGCCCTACACGCTGAAATTCCTGTGGGCACCGCTGGTGGACGCGCTGCATGTGCCGCTGTTCACCCGCGCGTTCGGGCGGCGGCGCGGCTGGCTTTTGTTCTCGCAATTGCTGCTGATCGTCGCGATCCTGCTGCTCGCGATGACCGACCCCGGCCGCTCGCCGTTCTACGTCGCGCTCGGTGCGCTGCTGGTGGCGACGATGTCGTCGACGCAGGACATCGTGGTCGACGCCTTCCGCGTCGAGAGCCTGCCCGAGAGCGAGCAGGCCGCCGGCATGGCCGCCTACGTCGCCGCCTACCGGATCGGCATGCTGGTCTCGACCGCGGGCGCGCTGTTCATCGTCTCCGGCTTCGAGAGCACAGGCATCACCCGCACCTCGGCGTGGATGTGGGGCTATGTGGTGATGGCGGCGATGGTGCTGATCGGCACGATCACGGCACTGGCCGCGACCGAGCCCGAGCAATCGGAGCGGGCCGATGCCGCGACACAGGCCGACAGCGCATTCACGCGCGTGCTGCACGCGGCGGTCGGCGCCTTCTCGGAATTCTTGACGCGCAAGGATGCCCTCGTCGCACTCGCCTTCGTCGTGCTGTTCAAGTTCACCGACGCGTTCTCCGGCACGATGACCGCGCCGTTCGTGATCGACCTCGGTTTTACCCGCAACGATTATGCGGCGATCGTGAAGGGCGTCGGCCTCGCCGCCACGCTGATCGGCGGCTTTGCCGGCGGCTTCGTGGCGCGGCGCTATCCGCTGGCGACATCGCTGTGGATCGGCGGCGTGGTGCAGGCACTGGCCAATCTGTCGTTTTCCTGGCTCGCAGTGGTCGGCACCAATCAATGGGCGCTGGCGTTCGCGATCTGCGCCGAGAATTTCACCAGCGCCATCGGCACCGTGATCTTCGTCGCCTATCTCTCGGCGCTGTGCCAGAACCCGCTGCACACGGCGACGCAATATGCCCTGCTCACCGCGCTCGCGGCGGTGGGGCGGACCTATCTGTCGTCAGGGGCCGGCTTCGTGGCCGCGGCGACCGGCTGGCCGCTGTTCTTCGTGATCTGCGTGCTGGTGGCAATCCCGAGCCTGGTGCTGCTGGCCTGGCTGCAGAGGCGCGGGCATTTCGACGCGCTGGGGCCGGTGCGGGTGTGACGGTCCCGTCATGCCCCGCGAAGAGCGGGGCATCCAGTACGCCGCGGCCCGTCGAGGAATCACTGTCGTCTGTGGAATACTGGATCGCCCGCCTGCTGTTTAGACCGGAGACATAGCTGACGCCTGTTCGGACACATCACTGACAGATTGGCCATTGGTCAAGTCGATAGATGCGACCTGCC
>NZ_LFJB01000038.1:0-55634 GCF_006658625.1 Bradyrhizobium sp. UNPF46 | reverse complement strand
CGTCAAAGTTAATGTCAACTAGCGGCTACGCAGTTCCTCATATCATGATACTTCAAATTCGATCGTGGCGAGTTAGTCGCGCTCCGACAATACATATAATCAATGGCCTATTCCCGATTGTGCTCAGAATAGACTATAGCGCTCCAGAGCATCCACGAGGGAGGTGAGGACTGGATTTGAGTTGTCGAGCCCAACATTGCATGCCTCTTACGAACTAGAAGTGAGGTGATGCTCTCTAGTTTGCGTGCATCACGACTTCTGCAAGAAGGGCGGAACTGGGCTGGTCAAAACGGAGCCAAGAGATGGCGTTTGTTGACAGCGTAGTCGCGCAGTTGCAATCTGACGAAAATATCCGCCATTCCGCATACGGCGGAATCCCGCTCTCTCCACCGCTGAGCGGATGGCTCTAACTCTGCGATCATTGTGGCGCCGACCGTGATCGGGGTACTCGATGCAAAAGCCGGAAAAACGACAGCGGTGGGGTCATCGCCGCTTGGGACTCGTAGTTTGAATAGTCTCACCGGCAGCAGGCCAATTCCGACCTTGCTGCATCTTTGGCCGGCTGGCAAAGCGCCTCGGGTCAGGAGGTGCATAGTGTGCTTTAGCAAGCGGCGAGAGCTTTCCGCACGTCATCCCTGGTCCACAATGCGAGGCGCCGCGGTGGAAAGGGGTCTACGTAGTCAACGATGGAGTCGCGGAAGGAAGGTAGGTTGAACGGCGGCCGCCGCAGATTGATGAGCCTGAAGCTTCCAACGGCAATGTCGGTGTTCCGTCTGCCAAAATTGTATTGTGTTGTGAGCAGATAGCTGATCTCGGACTGTGCAAAGTTACGCAGCGCAGCGAGTACCAAATCATTTGGAAGATGGATGAAACAATCTCGGCACATCCAGAGGTCCGCTCGTGGTAAAGGAGACGAAGTTATATCGATTTGCAAGAAGGTTCGGTTGTCGTTTCCGTACCGTTGGTTAAGTTCATCGATCAACGGCGGGACGATGTCGCCCCCCACGTACCGTTCGACGGGAAGAGAAATGGAGCGCATCCAGGCAAAGTCACCGCAAGGCGCGTCTAGGAAGGTCTTTACGTCTAGCTTTGCAAGCATGTTAGGCAGCTGAGATTGAAGTCGGTCTGTGTAACCCGGTATAGACCCGGAGCCGCTAAGTGAGGCGCTCTCGCCCCAAATATTCTCCGTATAGATCTTGGTGAAGCTTTCGGTCGTTCCTGCGCCACCCAGTTCAACCGGTCTGGAATAGAGCGGTCTCGACAGATATTTGAGATCCAACAGAGCCTCGTGGGCAGCAGGAAAACGACTAAATGCTTTTCGTAAAACTGACATCAAGCCCCTCAGAGCATCGTGTTGAAAATCTACTCTATATTGCCACCCCGTCTATTCGATGCATAGAGGGTGGCAGCGGCATGTTTCAGCCATAGGTCGTATGGTTAAGTGCTCAGTTTGCGGGAACGGCGAACGGATGACCGCGGTCAGGGTCTTTTTAGGGTTGGTTAGATTGGCCTGGGCGCGGGCGAGGGCGGCCGCGATCGTTCCGATACGCTCACTGGATTGGTGCATTGACAGCCTCCTGAGCAAGTGCCTCGAAGCTGATCGAGCCCGACTTCAAGCGCTTGGCCTTGATGCCGTGGCCACTGGCCTCCTTGGCGCATCCTGGATCAGCTTTTTGAGCTCGGCTTTGGCCGGCTCGCGCTCTGCGTGTGCATCCTTAGTGCGGAGGTGGGTCGCGACGAAATCCGCCCACGCATTTAATGAAGCCATATCCACGACCCTGACCGCTTCCCGCCTGGGCGAGGCGTTTCGACGTTGAAAAGGGCGGGGTGATCGCCGGCACGAGAACCGCTTTTCCTCACGCGCGAGCAGTACAAGGTGGGTGCTCTCCGCTTGCTCGGAGGACGACCTCGGCAAGAAGGAGTGCCGAAGTGGGCCAGCCGGATAGTAGCCGCAGATGGCGCTTGGTGACGGCTTAGTCGCCGTAATTGCCGACGTCAGAGAATATTTGCCATTCCGCGTCGCGTCGACTTGCGGGCGGATCCTTTGGGGCTATGCCGAAATTCACCGTCGCATTGATCTGGGCGAGCTCGCGCCAACGCTGAATTTGAGGAGCGGAAGTCTCGGATCCTGCGATCGTCGTGACGCTGGCAGTCCTCAGGATATTGAATGCAGAATTGCGAGAAAGACAGCGGTGGCGTCACCGCTTGAGATTCATAGCTCGAACAGGCGGGCTGGCTGCAAACGCAATACATCATGGCCAGCACGCGGACCGCATGTCGGATCATCGAAAGTTCGCCTGACATTTCTGATTGCTAGGCGAATTATATTGCGATGCGGTGGAAGCGCTATGACAATTGCGAGGCAATGATGCCCAATTGTGGAGCAGCGCGCGGACCCGAGCCGATCGGCGAGGTATGACGATCATGCCGACGAAACGTTATTCAGAGGCATGATCGTCGTGCGTCTCAGCAACTAGCTTCCAGAGGGCGGGGGACCGCATGGACGCTAGTCGATGCGTTTCACCTTGTATCCGTCGATCAACAGAGACTTGCTCGGCTTCGAAGTATGTGCGTGCTGCGGCTCGCCGAACAACACGCTGGTGGCTCGCTCCTTCGCGCTGCCCGCAAGCAGGAGCGCGAGGAGCAGGAGTGCGAGCGCTCCAACCGAGACGATCAGTTCAGCGAAAAACGGTGCGGCCCCTGGACCGAAGAATGGCTCGTGCTGCTGTTCGTGGCCACAGGACGAGCTGTGCTGCTTTGGTCGGACTGTAGGCCCCTGTGTTTTCACGGGATCGTTCATTGCTGGGCTCCCGTTTCGAGCATCGATATCACCATGCGTTCCGGCATGCCGATGCCGCCGGCAACAGCGTGCGCGGGACTCGATGCCCACAATCCGCTCGCGACAGGCAGGGGCGACATCTGAACGTCAGCCCACCATGTGCGTTCATCGCCGTGTCGGTGCAGGGCTTGATGATGCGTTCGGCAAAGCGGCACAGTGAACTCGTCGCTGACCTTGCGGCCCAAGGTTCTCGGCTGGGCGAATTTGAGATGATGGGCGTCGGACGGGGTTTGCTTGCAGACAAGGCACGGCTGCGCGCGGATGAAGGCGAGATGTGCCTTGCTCCTTTTTCGGGGAGGCTCTTTGGGGAAGGCGAGGGCGCTGTCAGCCCTGAGGGCGGCGATGCCCGGCTCGGCCGCGGGCGTATCGCCGCTGGGCGGCCCGGCCGCGTGTGCCGGGTCGGTCGCCACCGTGTGAGCTGACTCGTCGCCAACCGTGTCAAGAGACGCAGGAGCATCAGCCGCCTCAAGCCTTTCCTGATAGGCGCCCTCCACGGCTCGCGCGTCGGCTTGGAGCAGAGTGTTTTTCAACGGAAGGCTTTTCTTCGCCCAGTCCAGGAGGTCGCCGCCGCCTGCGAATTGTGCGAGCTCGGTCATCAGGCGCTCGCGCAGCTCGGCTGAGTGTTCAGGAGGAAGCACCGAAGGGCGGTTCAAGGTGCCCTTGGACCGGTTTCCCTTCGGGCCCGAACTTGTCTGTAGTCGAGGGGCCGATGGCGGTCCGGCGACGATGTCCGGAGCATCCAGATCGTCCTCGCCGGCGATGCCGACCAGGGCGAACAGGGCGTAGCGGCGGGCATAGGTGAGCGCTGCGCCCATCCGGTGCGGGGCTTCGACGTCCTTGCCGGCACAGACCGGCAGATCGGAGGAGATCCACTCGCCAGAGGCGTGGGCGAGCAGGGTGGTGAGGTGAATCTGGCCGGTGGCCTGCTCGATCCGGGTGGTCTGGATGGTTGCGATTTCCTGCCGGCTCAGTGTCTTGCGGACGATGTCGAGGCCCGCCGCCAAGGAAGCATAGCGGAAGGTGCGATCATCCTCGCGCGGGAAGGGGGAGCGGATGACCGCGGTCAGGCTCTTCTCTGGGTTGGTCAGATCGGCCTGTGCGCGCGCGAGCGCAGCCGCCATCGTTCCGATGCGTTCACTGGATTGATGCATCGGCGGCCTCCTGAGCGAGTGCTTCGAAGCTGATTGCGCCCGACTTCGAGCGTTTTGCCTTGATGCCGTGGCCGCCGGCCTCCCTGGCGTCTTCCGGGATGAGCTTCTTGAGCTCGGCTTTGGCAAGCTCGTGCTCTCCGTGTGCCTCCTTGGTGCGGAGGTAGGCCGCGGCGAAGTCGGCCCAGGCATTCGACGAAGCCATGTCCGCGACCTTGACCGCTTCCAGCCTCGGGCGCGGCGTTTCGATGTTGAACAAGGCGGGGCGCTCGCCGCTCTGGACGCATCGCCAGAACTTCTTTTCGGCGGTGAGCAGCAGGTGCTGGTACAGCGGATCGGCGTGAACCTTGATCTCGACCCATTTGCCGCCGCCGGTGATGATCGAGAGAACGGCGCCGCGGGACGTCGTGACCCACATGTTGTGCTGCAGCTGGGCCATGTGCTTCTCGGCCGCGGCTTCTTCCGTGAAGGCCCATGGCAGCATGAACTTGGCCTCGAACACCGCGCCGGTCTGTTCGACCATGCCGTCGAGGGTTGCGGCCATCCATTTGTGGACGGGATGGCGTACGCGCTTCTGGATGTCCTTGATGGTCGTGCCCGTCGACCGTTGATACCAGGCTCGATTGAGAACCTCCGTCACCGTGCCGAGCTGGACGATCAAGTTGTCGCCGAGGTCTTCCGGCTCTATCTCGCCGCGTTTCTCGCGCCAGAGGCGGATGAGGCGGTCTTCGTCGTCGCCCATGATAATGCGGGCGTCCGAGCCGCCGATGAAATTGCGCCGGTCGTGCGGATTGAACCTGATAATGTCTGGATGTGCGGTGGGAACGTTTGGCGCTTCGATATGGGTCGTACTCAACGGAATCTCCTGCTCTGGGCTTGCGCGGCTTGGCCGCCGCACTGCCCAAAACCCCGCATCCGCGAGGTGAGATCCGATGCCGTTTTGCGCCCGGCAGAATCAGTAACGCTCCGTTTGACTTCGGATGCCAGTCATTTCCGGAGCAAGATTCTTGCTCTTTTGCGCGGCTCCTGACCCAAAGATGATCAAGGGTGCTCGCTCCACCATCCCGGCCATCGCACCTTCTGCGGCGAGCGCGTAGCCTTCACGATGATGCTTTGCTCTGCCGGGGCAAGGGGCCGTTTTAGGCGCTCCAGCGCAGCTTGCACAAGCCACGCCTCCAGCACCATCCGAGCCGTCTCGCGATACGGATCGAGCTTTGTTGCCATCCGCAGCGCTTCGAGTGCTGCCGTGACGCCGCCGGGACTCACCAATGCCAGCACGATGGTCAGCGGTTCGTTACTGTAGCGTCCATCTCTGGCCTGCTCGATGAGCGCCAAAGATGCGCGCGCCGCTGCGCCGTCGCCCTCCATCCCGCGCTTTGCAAGCTGAAGCACGAATGCCTCCGCTGCCGTGATGCTGCGCTCCCGTCCACCTTCGCGGATGGTGACGGTCTGACCGAGTACCGCCTCGTAGGGCGCCTGCCTGCGGCGCCCGCGGGGGCGACCGGCAGGATTTCCGCTGTGGCCCTTCTTGAAGCGCGTGCTCCGAGGCGGCCGTCGATAACCGACGTGCTCGTTCTCCGCGTCAGTGTTGCGTTCGTCGATGCCCGGTTTGCAGTTGTTCCCTCGCTCCGGAGCGCTCACTGATTTGGCCCGACCGCTCACGTATCGCGTTTCCGCGTAAGGGCGAGAGCATCGGGATTGCGCGTGCAGCGCCTCACCGCCGCGCGCTCGTCGTCGTCAAGGTTGGCGCCGCCGCGCTCGCGGTGGAGCGCAGCCTCGACCGCCCAGGGTTCGAGAAGAAGTTGCGCCCGATCAGCACCGATATCTGCGCGCACCGGATTGGGGGCGGCAATGCCGAGAAGCACGAGGGCCTCATCGGCATTATCAGGATCCGGCGAGATGTGCTGGGTGACCTTGCGAGGGAGAGGTGGGCCAGGATGGCTCTTCTTCAGCAAGGCTTCGCGCTTGATGATCCATTTCACCACTTCGCGCATGGCCGTGCGCTTGCCCGCAAGGGCGTCCTTGAAGAGCCGCTGCTGCAGCGCCTCCTCCGCGGAGATCTCACGCGTCTTTCCGCCAAGACTGACCGTAAGGGTCTTGTGCAGTAGGACCTCGAGCGTCGAATTCACCATGGAGCGCTTGCCGGACCCTCGCGGCCGTCCCCGGGGATTGCCGCTTCGGCCCTTTTGAAATCGGCCGGTGTTCATGACGGAGCTCCGTCGCGCTCGAGCCGTGGTTCGCGGCCCGTCAGGGCAGTCCAGCGCTCGATTGCGACATCCACATAGGCCGGATCGATTTCAAGTCCGCGGAAACGGCGCGCGGTGCGTTCGGCGGCAAGCAGGGTCGTGCCGGAGCCCACAAAGAGGTCGAGCACAAGATCGCCGTGCCGCGTGACGTCCTTGATGGCGTCGGCGACGAGGCCGATGGGCTTGACGGTCGGATGCAGGGTGAGGTCTTCCCGCCGGCTGCCGCGCATCGAGTTGGCGGATGCATAGTCCCAGACATTGGTCCGGTTGCGACCATGCTTGCCAAGCTCGATCATATTGAGATGACCTGCGCGCCCCACCCGGTAGACGAAGACCAGCTCATGCTTGGACCGGTAAAGCGAGCCCATCCCTGCGTTGGACTTGTTCCAGATGCAGAGGTTGAGGAGGTCGCCATAGATGGCCTGGCCGACCGCGGAGATGCTGTCCATGTGTCGCCAGTCCATGCAGACGAAATGGACGGCACCCTCGCGCGAGACCGCGGCTGCCGCGCCAAGCGTGTCCTTGAGAAAGGCGCGGAATTCGCCTTCGCTCATTTCGCCTGAGGCCATGGTAAATTCGCCGTGGCGGCCTGTAGGGCTGGCGTTGCCTGCGATCTTGACGTTGTAGGGAGGATCGAGAAACGCCGCATCGATGCGCATGCCTTCGCCAATGATCTTTCGAAGGAAGGCCGCATCGCGGCTATCACCGCACCCGATCCGGTGCTCTCCGAGGATCCAGACGTCTCCGGGCTTTGCTCTCGGAGTTGTCGGGACCGGCGGAACGACTTCCTCCTCCGGATCTGCGGGCTTTGCGAGAATGACGTCGATCTCGCCGGTCGAAAAGCCGGTCAGCGTGGGATCGATATCGAGGTCGATCGCGGCGAGCTCCCCGAGTTCGGCTTGCAGGATTTCAATGTCCCAGCCGGCATTGAGCGCAATCTTGTTGTCGGCGATCCGCAGCGCCCGCTTCTGCGGCGCGGAGAGACCTGCCAGGGTGATGGTGGGGACCTCGGCAAGGCCGAGCGTGCGGGCGGCCTGCAGCCTGCCATGGCCCGCGATGATGTGGCCATCGGGGTCGATCAGGATCGGGTTCGTGAACCCGAACTCCTGGATGGAGACCTTGAGCTGATCGATTTGCCGTTTCGGATGCGTCCGCGCATTGCGCGGATCGGGAACGAGATCATTGATTGGGCGATAGGCGATGGAGAGCTGCAGATGGGCAGCGAGTGGCATTGAGTTGTTCATGCGTGAAGGGATAAGGGTCGAGCCCTGCGGAAATGTTTCCTTCCAATGTTGCGCGCCAACAGGCGATAAGCACCCCTGTTGACCGCCTGCGGGATAAGTGCGCCTGCGGATATGATCCCTGTTTTTAGCCTGTTATCTGCAGGATCAGGAAACTGTGCTTTTCAATGCATAAGTTGCGGCAAACAGGCCTCTATTTCCCGGAATTTGGCGCCGGTACCGCGCAGAGATGCCTGTTCTCCTGGCCAAAATTTGAGAAATTCCCTGTTCCCCCCGCCCCATGTTTTTCCCGGCCTATCATGCGAGGACGCGCCAGGAAACGCGTGGTGGCGAGATATCAGGCAACAAGCGCACTGTTTCTCTTGCCCATGAATGCATCCGTGGCGGTTCGCAGCCGTAGATGAAAAGGTGAAGCGCAACCCTCAGGCCACGACCGTGTGCAGGTCGAGGTCATGCTTCGAGCCAAGAAGGAACATGCGTTGCTCGCCGGACTCGAGGGACTGCCGCTATTAGCCGTGGATTGGGCATGATGAAAACGTACGGGGCGCTTGAACCCGGGCACCATGTGGGATCAAGGCGAGATGTACCTTGCGGCTCCTGCTTCGGAGAAGCTGGCGTGAAGGCGAGCGAGTCTTCGCCACTTCGAACGGTGGAGCCCTTCTGGTCGCGGCCGCATGGCCGTAAACTACGCCCTCGTCGCCAGCACGACGCTTGCGAGCGTGAACAGAAGGGCGGCGATTTGGCCGGCACCGAGCGGTTCGTGCAGGGTCGCTGCGGATGCCACCACGCCGACGACGGGAACGCCGATCGTGCCGATCGAGGCGATCGATGCCGGAAGCCGGGCCAGCGCCGCGAACCAGCTCACATAGGCGACACAATATTGCATGATCGTCACATAGACGATCAGGATCCAGCCGAGCTGCGTAATGGCGAAAACGTCAGTGGTCTCAATCGCAAGTCCGATCAAAGTAATTGGAAGACAGCCGATCAGGATCTGCCAGGCAGCCGACGAGAGCGGCGGCATCTGGATCGGCAGTTTCTTGGCGAAGACGGTGCCGAATGCGAATCCGATCGCGCCGCCTAGAGCCAATACAATGCCCGGAAGCTTTTCCCAGCTCGCGGAGATGCCATTGCCGCCCATGATGGTCGCAAGCCCGGCGAGCGCCATGAACAACGCTGTCGTGCGCAACACGGTCGGCTTCTCGCCGAGCACCGGCCAGGCAATGATCGCGGCCCACACCGGCATGGTGTAGCCGATCAGCGCGACTTCGCTCGCGGGTAACCAGAGTAGAGCAAACCCGATCAGGACCATCCAGCAGGTGACGTTGAAGGTCGCCGACAGAACGATGCGGCCCCACATGCCTTCCGGCACGCGAAGGCTTTGGCCCCGAAGCCCGGCCAGAATTGCGAGCAGCGCCGCACCGACGAGCCCCATGACGCCTCGATAGGTCAGCGGTGGAAGCTGCCCAAGCAGGTATTTGGTCGCGGGCCAGTTGCTGCCCCAGCCAATCGATGTGATGGCAAGGAATGCGAGCCCCGCGGGAGCGATGCGCGCTTTCGCCTTGGATATCGGCTCGTGCATCGGATCACCAGAGGGGCGAGTAGCGGAATCCAAACTGAACTTCTGGCGCTCGTCTCAGTACTTGAGCGGAAGCCGGGCAGTCTCCGGTGCGGCAAGGACGGACACCAGCGTGAGCATGGAAAGCGCGATGATGAAGATGGAGATTGCCCAGGCCCCGCCGGTCCAGACCAGCAGTGCAGTTGCGATCAGCGGTGAAAGCCCTCCGCTAAGTGCGGCGGCGATGTTGGCACCGAGCGAGGCACCGCTGTAGCGCAGCCTCGTGCCAAACAATTCGGGCATGTACGCGGCCTTCGGTCCGAACAACAGCGCGTGGGTCAGGGTCATCGTGACGATCAGCGCGAGCGTCACGATGGTGGCATCCTTTGTGTCGAGCAGCCAAAACAGGGGAAAAGCCATAACGATGGAGGCGATGGCGCCGGCGAGATAAAGCGTCTTCCTGCCATAGATGTCGGATAGCCACCCCGCCAGCGGCAGCGTCACGAACTCAACCAGAGCCGCATAGACGACGGAATTGAGGACGGTCTGCCGCGGCATTCCAAGCTTCGTCGTCGAATAGGTGATCACGAACACGGTCAGGAGATAAGCCAAGCCGACCTCGGATACCGTGATGCCGATGGCGAGCAGAAGGTTGCGCCAGTCGCGTCGGAAGATTTCGAAGATCGGTTGGCTTACGACGTCCTTTCGCTCGAGAACCTGTCTGAACTCCGGCGTTTCCGTCAGGCTATATCTGGCGAACAGCCCCACCAAGACCAGGACGATACTGAGAAGGAAAGGGACGCGCCAACCCCAGCTCAGAAAGCTTGCTTCGGGCAGCTGCGTAACGAGCGCAAAGATGCCTGTCGAGGCGGCCACTCCCATTGGAAAGCCCACCTGCACCAGGCTGCCCCAAAATCCGCGCCGTTTGCCCGCGTGCTCGATCATCATCGTCACCGCGCCGCTCCATTCGCCGCCGATCCCGATGCCCTGAACAAAGCGAAGCGCCACCAGCATGATAGGCGCCCAGATGCCTACCTCCGCATAGGTGGGAAGGCAGCCGATCAAGAACGTGCCGATTCCCATCATCAGCAGTGTTGCGACCAGCATCGACTTGCGTCCGATGCGGTCGCCAAAATGACCGATGATCGCGCCGCCGATCGGGCGGGCGATGAACCCGACGGCATAGGTGCCAAAGGCGGCCACGGTGCCGATCAAAGGGTCGAATGCCGGGAAGAACAGCTTGTTGAATACAAGCGCCGCGGCCGTTCCATAAATAAGGAAGTCGTACCACTCGATCGCGGTACCCAGAACACTCGCCCACGCTACCTTTGCGATCGAAGGAGTTCGCACGGACCATTGGTCCGCGACGTCGTCGGTGATGATCGTCAAGGTTGATCCCCTGCTCAGACCGCGCCACAATCCCTGACAGAATTGAAATCCAAGCCGAGCGTACAGGCAAGCGAAATCTCGATCGGATCGGCAAACCGGTGGAGTGGGCTTTCAACTGTCCGAAGGAAGGCCATGTTCGATTGCCTGAAAGCGAACCGGCGCGAGAACGGAGGCCTGCTCCCACCAATCGGCGACCTGCTCGTCTAGCTCGGTCTCGCCGCGCCCCTTGCAGGGGAATATCTCGACGCGCCTAACCGCCTCCGCGTGAAATCCATCGACTTTTCGCGTGACCTTCACCACCGTTCCTTCGCGGTTATGTTTGGTCAGTGGCACCAGGAGCCGTCCGTCAGGGCGAAGCGACTGCAGCCAGAGCGGGTGGGGGTGCGTGAAGCCGGCGTGGACTACGATGACGTCCGCCGGTTCTCCGATATTGCGGCACGCATCAGTGCATAGCGCGCGGACATTCCTGTAGCCGCGCAGGTGCGCTTTTGCTTGGGCGACAAACTCCTTTTCGCAGTCGATCGCGAGGACCTTGCCATGCGGGCCGACAAGTTCGGACAGGATCGCCGAGAAATAGCCGAGGCCGCACCCGATCTGGACAACCCGCTCGCCGGCCTTGATATCGAGAATTTCGAACAGATTGGCCCAGAGGCTGGGAAGGCCGGTGTGCAGCCGTCGCTTTTCGTCGATCGCAACCAGTACGTCATCGTAGAGATGGACCGGATCGGCGTCTGGCGTGGTTTCATATTCGCGACCTTCGGAGGCTCGCACCCGCCAAGGCCCTGGGCCGGCAAAGTGTTCGCGCGAAACAGATGTGAACGCATCAAGCAATCGCGATGATGAAACTCGTCCACGCTTCTTGATTTGCTCGACGTAACGTTTTCGCGCAGCCGCGATGTCGCTCATCTTGCTTCTTCCGATCACCGACGATATCGTCGTGCACGATAGCTCAGGCCCGAAGAAAAGGCACGACCTTGGCCGCTCGAGTCGCATCATCGCAGCGATCGCCGTCGGATCGCGACACGTTCTCCAGCATTGCTGGCCTGCTCGAGTTCTATGCGCGAACCGCGCCGACGCAAAACGCCATCATGGATTCATCAGGTGTTTCCGTCAGTTATGCGGAGCTTTGGGTTTGCGCGGAGCGTGTCCGACAGCGGCTGCGGCAGTCTGGCATTGCTAGTCACCATCGCGTTGCAGTTGTGCTTCCGCGTGGTGCTGAAAACGCTATCGCGCTGGTTGTGATAGCCGCCGCAGCGGTTTGCGTGCCGATCAATCCTGATTTTACGCCGGATGAGCTGCAGCGATATTTTGCCGATTTGAAGCTGGCAGCGCTCGTCACAAGCGGTGAGGCGAAGCCCGCGAGTAGAAATGTTGCCCAGGCGTTAGGAATTCCGGTTCTCGACGTGGCTTCGCGATCGAGAGCAGTCGACTTCGAGCTTTCCAGCAGCACTCGTGGATCACGAGTAGCAGCCGGAGAAGTCGGTCCGGATGACGATGCATTCGTCCTTCTCACCTCCGGCACCGCCGCTCGTCCAAAGATGGTGCCGATTACCCAGGCAAGTGCCTGCCTTTCCGCCAGGAATGCTGGAGCCGTTCTGTCCTTAACAAAGGCCGACCGGCTGCTGAACGTGCTCCCGCTCTTTCATGCGCATGGCCTGATCTCTGGACTCTTGACCGCACTTGCCGCTGGGTCCTGCGTGATATGCACGAAAGGCTTCGACGGAGCGTCCTTCTTCAGCTGGCTGAGGGATTTGCAGCCAACTTGGTATACGGCCGTACCGACCATCCATCGCGCAGTGATAGCGGCTGCGCCTGTGGATGGTCGCGCGGCGGGGCGGAGCTCCTTGCGCATCATCCGCTCTGCTTCATCCTCCCTCGCTCCGGCAACGCTTGACCGGCTTGAAGCATTGTTTGCGGTTCCGGTTGTCGAGACTTATGGAATGACGGAAGCCGCCTCGCAGATTGCCGCCAATCCCCAGCATCTGCGCAAGTCCGGCTCGGTCGGCGTGGCTTCCGGCCCGGACATCGCGATCATGGATGGTGACGGCTGCTTACAGGCGAGCGGCCAGCATGGCGAGATCATGCTGCGCGGTCCGACCATCACGCGCGGTTACGACAATGACCAGGAGGCGACGAAAGCAGCGTTCAGGGACGGCTGGTTGCGCACCGGCGATCTCGGTTATCTCGATGAGGACGGCTATCTCTTTATCGTCGGACGCATCAAAGACGTCATCAACCGGGGAGGCCAGAAGGTTTCGCCGCTCGAGGTCGAGGAAACCCTGCTGACGCACCCCGACGTCCTAGAGGCCGGAGCTTTCGGTATCCCTCACGACAGGCTCGGTGAAAACGTTGCGGCGGTCGTGGTGCTGAGGCGGGGGGCCGACGTCACGCCGCAACAGATGCGGCAATTGGCGGCAAGCCGGCTCGCCGCCTACAAGGTACCGAGCTTGATCCACATCGTCGACGAAATTCCCAAGGGGGCCAGCGGAAAGATCACGCGAAGCGCGCTCCCCGGCCTGATCGCCTCGAGTCCCGGAGCGCCAACCGTCGCGGCTCGCTCGAAGTTGGAGGCCGAACTCGCCGCGATCTGGTCCACGGTCCTCGAAGTGGACCGCATCGGGATCGATCAGGATTTCTTTGCGCTTGGCGCCGATTCCCTGGCGGTGACGCAGGTATTGTCGCGCCTACGCGAGCAGTTCGGGGTCGACCTTACGTTCGGCGATGTCTTTGACGCCGGAACGATCGCGGCACTAGCGGCCCGATTGCAGGCGGCATCGGTCCGCCATGAAGAAGCCGCGCCCAAATGGAGGGTTGCACCCGATGGGGGGGCCGGCCCGCTCTCGTTCCAGCAGCAGAGGATGCACATCCTCAGTAAGCTCGATCCGACCAAGTACAATTACAATGTCGTTGAGGTGGCGCGATTGTCTGGCCGGCTCGACGTGAAGGCTCTGGAAGCGGCTATCAAGGCCGTTGCCCGGCGTCACCAGGTCCTAAGATCTACTTTCTCCGAGGCTGATGGTGAGCCGCTGCAGAAAGTCGGCCGCGTCTCGCCGGAGCTCGAGCAGGTCAGGTTGGCCGGCTATGCGGGCGGAAAGCGGTCGGGCGCAATCCGGCGCGAGGCAATGAAGGTTGCCCAATATTGTTTCGATCTCGAACGAGAGCCGCCGTTCAAGGCAACGCTCTTACGATTTGACGCGACGGATCACGCTCTTATCGTCACGCTGCATCACATCGCGACCGACGGCTGGTCTCAGCGGTTGTTATGGCAGGAGCTCGCGGCTCACTACTCGGCCGGGCGAGACGGAAAGCGGACATCGGTTCCCCATCTCAGATACCAGTATCAGGACTATGTCGGTTGGCAACAGGCGTGGGCGCGGACGCAGGCGGCCGGCCAACAGCTCGACTATTGGCGTAAGCAGCTGGATGGTGTGACCACGCTGCCGCTTCGCACGGATCGCCCCCGCGGCGAGAGCTGGACGGGGCGCGGCGCCAGACACTACGTCAAGATTCCGCGGGCGCTGTCCGTCCGGATCAAGGAGCTTGGCCAGCACAACAGTGTTACCCCCTTCATGACGCTGCTGGCCGCGTTCCAGTGTTTTCTGTGTCGGTACACAGGTCATGAGGACGTGGCTACGGGTTCCCTGATCGCCAATCGCAACCAGATCGAAGCCGAGCCGCTCATTGGCATATTTGCCAACAGCGTGATTATGCGGACAGACCTGTCCGGCGATCCGAGCTTTCGCGAACTGCTGCAACGCGTACGCCGGGTTACGCTCGATGCCTATCGCAATCAGGATGTCCCCATCGAAACGGTTTTGCGTGCGCTCCAGGCATCGCGCCGGGACGGCAGCCCACCGTTTCAGATCATGTTCATCCTGCAAAACGCCGCGGTCGAGGCCGGCCGTTTCCCTGGCTTGTCGACGCAACGGATCGAGATCGACCCGGCGGTTGCCCGGTTCGATATCACCCTCGAGCTCCTTGAGACCGACGGGCAGTTCTCGGGATTCTTCGAGTACGCCACCGATCTGTTCGACGCGGACACGATTGTGCGGATGGCGGGTCATTTCCAATCGCTGCTCCAGGGCATCGTGACCGATCCCGACATGAGAATATCCCGCCTGCCTTTGCTCGGTTCGGTGGAACGGCAACGCCTGCTCCAGGACTGGAAGGGCGCAAGCCTTGCCCGACGTGGCAATTTCATCGAGCGCTTTGATCGTCGGGTGGCGCGTGATCCCAAGATGACGGCCGCCAGCGACAGCTACGGCAAATCGAGCTATCACGAGCTCGCCAGCCGAAGCCTTGCCATCGCGCAGCGGCTGGCCCGGGAGGGCGTCGGGGAGGATATGATCGTCGCGCTCCTCGCCGAGCGGAGCGTCGACCTGCTTGCGGCAATGATCGCGGTCCAGCGTGCCGGCGCGGCATTTCTCTGTCTGGACCCGGCGCAGCCTGCTGCGCGGCTTGCCGCAATCATCCAGTCCGCGCGACCCCGGCTGCTCTTGAGCTCGCGCAGCTGCGCCGCTCGGCTCCATGAGATGTTATCGCTCTCTTCGGCTGCTGGTCTGCCCTGTGCGACGCTCGAGGACATCAAAGGGCGCAGCCAGGGCAAGCCGATGAAGGCACGTGCGCCATCGGGCCTTGCGTATCTCATCTACACATCGGGCTCGACGGGCGCGCCGAAGGGCGTGATGATCGAGCAGCGGGGTTTGTCGAATCATCTGGCTTCGCTGGTGTCCGAGCTCGCCCTCTCAAATAAGGACGTGATCGCTCAGACGGCGCCGCAAAGCTTCGTCATCTCGGTCTGGCAGTTCCTGGCCGGCCTGACCGCCGGCGCGCGTGTCCACATCTGCGCAGATTCAATTGTTCAGGATCCCCTGTTACTCGCACAAGACATGCATCGTGAAGGCGTCACGGTCCTGCAGATCGTTCCGTCGCTCCTCAGGTTGATCCTTGAGCGGGTGAATGAGACCGCAATCTATCGTGCCTTTGCGGGCCTTCGGTTGTTGATCTCGACGGGCGAGCCGCTGCCAGCCGATGTCTGCCGGAGCTGGTTCCAACATTTTCCGGGCGTGCCGGTGATCAATGCCTACGGCGCATCGGAATGTTCCGACGATGTTTCGCTGCATCGTTTGGATGCGGCCCCAACAGGGTCCGTCGTGTCCGTCGGTCGCCCCCTGCCGAATGTCCAACTCTATGTTCTTGACGCCGGGCTGCAACCATTGCCGATCGGCGTGACCGGCGAGCTGTATGTCGGCGGCGACGGCGTGGGCCGAGGCTACGTTGGAGACAACGAGCAGACCAGCGCGCGTTTTCAGCGCGATCCCTTCACTGATCGTGCACACGCGCGGCTCTATCGTACGGGTGACCTCGCGCGCTGGCGCGTGGATGGAACCATTGAGTGTCTCGGTCGGGCTGATCATCAGGTAAAGGTCCGCGGCTATCGCGTCGAGCTCAAGGAAATCGAGCATGTCCTTCTGGATCATCCACGGATCGGCGCCGCGGTGATTGAGCCGCGCCGTGAGGCAAGTGGCGACATCAAGCTGTTTGCCCATGTCGTTGCCACGGGCGCGCATCAGCCGAGCGCGACCGATCTGCGCGAATTTCTCAAAGCCAGGCTGCCAAGCCAGGCGGTGCCGTCGGCCTTCCTGTTTTTGGAGCGGATGCCCCTCAATGGGCACGGCAAGGTCGATCGCGCAGCAATCGCCGCGTCCCCCCGATCGGAGCCGATTGTCGTGCCTCCGGCGGTCGAGCCGTCCCGATCTACCGAGAAGGCCATCCGCGACATCTGGAGTGACCTGCTGAATGTGAGCGATATCAAGGTCTCCGACGATTTCTTCGATCTCGGCGGTCACTCCCTGCTGGCGGGCCGTGCGATGGCCCGCATCAAGCAGGCCTTCGGGGTGACGCTGCCGATCCGGACGATCTTCGATCTGCCAACGATCGAGGCGCTCGCCAAACGGGTCGACGAGGCCCGCGGTGTAAAGGTGCCCACTGAGGCTGCGTTGCTTTCGAAAGACGAGCAAAGTAGTCCGGCCGCACTATCGTTTGCACGGGCCGAAATGACGGCCGAGCAGGAAGACGATGTGAGGGACCTGCTCGCACGCCGCAAGCGCGAGCTTCAGGATGCCATTCGCAATGCGGGAGCAGGCATTGGCTCACCAGTCCCGCGCTCCGGCAAGTCAAATGCGAAAGCCGGCAGGAAGAATGCGATCGAGCAGATGCCGGATGCCCAGGATTAGGCGTTTTGGGGCGGGGGAATGGCACACGAACGGATCGGCCTCGATAGCGGACTGCTCGATGTCCTCGACTCCCGACGGGCTCTGAGCGTCTGCGCGCGATCCTGTCGCCGGCGGAGCCGGATCGTGCGGCGCGGTTCGCGTTCGACGCCCATCGCCGTCGCCGCTGGCCCCCGTCCAGGAGCGCCTAGATGAACAATGCAAGTCTTCGTGTCTTTCCCGCCATTTCGCGCAATCGGGATCCCGGCAAATATGTCGACGAACTGATGCACGTCGCGCATTTTGCGGATCTCCATGGTCTCGCGGGAATCCTGCTCTTCGAAGGCAATGACGTGCTCGTCCAGCCTTGGGCGATGGCGCAGCACATCGTGGCCCAAACCAAGCGCAGTTCGCCGTTGATCGCGGTCAACCCCGTCTACATGCATCCTTTCACCGCGGCCAAGCTGGTGTCGTCCTTTGCGCAGCTCTATGGGCGTAAGCTGTATCTGAATATGATCACCGGTACCGCCGTGAGCGACTTGCAGGCGTTGGGCGACCAATGTGTGCACGCCGACCGGTATGTCAGGCTGGGCGAGTTTATCAAAGTAGTCCGCCTGCTACTTGAAAGCTCCCGCCCGGTCGATTTTCGCGGAAACTTCTACACGGCGTCCGGCCTGCATCTTCACTACCGGCCTCCGGCCAACCTGCTGCCCGAATTCCTGATTGCCGGCCAATCCGACGCAGCCCAGCGCATCGCCTCTGAATCCGGTTGTATCAAGATGCAAATGCTACCGACGGATCACGACCGCGGCATCAAGGCGCCCGGCTTGAACTTCGGGATCTTTGCCCGGCAGGGCCGTGAGGCCGCGCGTCGGGCCGCGCGTGAGCGCTTCTGCGACAGTGCAGAGGGTCGCGAACTGCTCACGCTTACGATGGAGAATACAGATTCGGTGTGGAAGCGGCGGCTCTTTGAGGGACAGACGGCCGAGATGCAACACAACGGGTATTGGCTACTGCCGTTTCTCACCTTCCAGGCGGATTGTCCCTATCTGGTCGGCAGCTATGCGGAGATCGGTGAAAAACTCAGAACGTTCGTGGCCCAGGGCCTTACGACGATCATGCTCGACATGATCGCCGACGAAGCCGAGATGCGGCATGTGGGCAACGCGCTGGAGGCGAGCGGCTTGTTCTGAGCCGGGAAGCTCGTCTTCGTTCGGACAATCAACCTGAGTTGCGAGTGATGTCGGATATTCGTTCTCCACCCCTCGAACTGTCGGATCCGCCGCCACTGACAGTGCGCTCGGCTGGCAGTCGGGTGCCGCTGTCCCACGCGCAAGAAGGGCTATGGTTCCTTGAGCAGCTTGGGCTCGTGGGCGCGGCTTACAACATGCCCTGGATGCTGCAACTCGAAGGAGCGTTGGATGCTCTCGCTCTGGAGCAGAGTTTCGGAGAAGTCGTGCGACGTCATGAAAGCCTCCGCACCAGGTTCGAGACAGTGGACGGCCGCGGCTTTCAGGTGGTCGACGAGGCGGGAGCCTTCCGCCTCGATACGGTCGATCTTTCGGCGCTTGGAGACGACGAGCGGCGGGCGGAGACCGGGCGTTTGATGTCGGAGGATGGACAGCGCTTGTTTGACCTGTCGGCCGGGCCGCTATTTCGCGTCACGCTGCTTCGATTGACACAGAACCAGCACATCGTGCTGGTCAACATGCATCACATCATATCGGATGCCTGGTCGATCGGCGTGATGTTGGCCGAGGTTACAGCCCTGTATGCAGCCCGAGTAGCGGGACGAGTGTCGCCCCTGGAGAGCTTGCAGGTTCAATACGCGGATTACGCGCTTTGGCAACGCCAATGGCTTCGGGGCGAAGTGCAGACGCGGCAGCTGGATTACTGGAAGCGGCAGCTCGCAGACGCGCCGCAGGCGCTGGCGCTGCCGACCGATCGCGCGCGGCCACAGATCCAGAGTTTTCGAGGTGCAAGCCGCGGCTTCAGCCTGACGCCACAGCTTTCATCGGACCTGCGCGTTCTCGCGCGTCAAGAGAAGGCGACACCTTATATGGTGTTCTTGGCGGCATTTTCGGTGCTGCTGGCGCGCTATAGCGGGCAACGGGACATTCTCATTGGCTCTCCCTTCGCTGGTCGCGGGCTGCCGGAGCTGGAGGCTATGGTCGGTTGCTTCGTGAACATGCTCGTCATGCGCACGGATGTGTCTGACGATCCCAGCTTCCGCGATTTGCTGCAGCGCGTGAAGGAAACGACACTTTCCGCCTATGAGAACCAGGATGTGCCGCTCGAAAGGGTGGTGGAGGCGCTGCAACCTCATCGTGATTTGTCCCGCCAGCCGCTGTTCCAAGTCGCCTTGATCCTGCTGAACGGCCCCCCGGCCCAGCTCGATCTTCCGGGACTGCGAGTAAGTCAGGTCGCCACCGAGCACGTCACGACAAGGTTCGACCTGTCATTGACCTTGTACGAAGCCTCCTCCGGGATACGCGGATGGTTCGAGTATGCGTCGGACTTGTTCGATGACGATACGATCGCACGTATCGCGGGCCACTTCGAGAATTTGTTGAGCGCAATTGCTGCCGGTCCGGACAAGCACGTCTCAGAGCTTAAGCTTCTGGATGCGCTCGAGCACGGTCACCTGATCACCGAATGGAACGCAACGACGGTCGATTATCCTGCTGAGAAGTGTGTTGGCGAGTTGTTCGTGGAGCAGGTGGGGCGCACGCCGCATGCGGTGGCGGTCGTTGGCGGAGCTCACGAGCTGACGTATCGTGAGCTGAACGTGCGGTCGAACCGCCTTGCTCACCACCTGCGCGGACTTGGCGTCAAGCCGGATGATCGCGTTGCGATTTGCGCCCTGCGCGGGGTCGAGATGCTAGTGGCTCTGCTCGCGGTCCTCAAGGCAGGTGGGGCTTACGTCCCAATGGATTCCACCCTTCCGATCAGGCGGCTGGCGGACATGCTGGCGGACTGTGCGCCACGCGCAATACTGTCGGATGCGGAGACTATGGGAATCCTGGAGGGCCACACGGGAGACCTGCCGGTGATAGATCTCGACAATGAGGCGCTTTGGACGAATGGTCACGAGAGCAATATTCGGCCCGCTGCGGTTGGATTGCGACCCGAAAATCTCGCCTACGTCATCTACACGTCGGGCTCGACCGGACGGCCCAAAGGCGTCATGGTCGAGCATCGGTCGCTGGTGAATCTCCTGACATCTATGAGTGAGCTCGTCGGTATGAATCCGGCTGATCGCTTGCTGTCGGTGACCACTGTAGCGTTCGATATCGCGGGCCTCGAGCTGCTCATGCCTTTGCTTGTCGGCGCCAGAGTTGTCATCGCCGATCGTAAGACGAGCAGCGATCCACGACGGATGATGGATCTGCTGCTGCGGGAGCAGATCACGGTCTTGCAGGCAACTCCGGCGAGCTGGCGGGCTCTGATCGAGAGCGGTTGGGTGGGAGAGCCACGTCTCCGCGCGCTGTGTGGCGGCGAGGCCATGACGGCCGATCTTGCCGACCAATTGCTCCGGCGAACCTCGGCATGCTGGAATGTTTATGGGCCTACCGAGACAACAATCTGGTCGTCGGCTCACGCGATCAAGGAGCCGGTGCATCCGTCGACCGTCGTCCCGATCGGCCGACCCATCTCGAACACGAGGATCTATGTCCTCGACGAGCACCGTGCTCCCGTCCCGATCGGAGTCGTCGGCGAAATTTATATCGCCGGCACGGGGGTGGCGCGCGGCTATCTTAATCGACCCGAGCTGACCGTGGAGCGGTTTGTCACCGAGCCGTTCGCTACCGACCCGGACGCGCGGATGTATCGGACAGGCGATTTGGGACGGTTACTGTCAGCGGGAAGTATCGAATATCTCGGGCGAAACGATTTTCAGGTGAAGCTGCGCGGCTACCGAATTGAACTTGGTGAAATCGAGGCAGCATTGATGGGCCATGCGTCGGTGCGGCAGGCGGTGGTCGTCGCGCGCGAAGATCGTGCCGATGATCCTCGCCTGGTGGCCTATGTGGTGGAGAACCGCGGGACATCCGTAAAGCGGCGGGGAGGGCGCGAGAGCCGTTCGACAGCGACGGGCACGTTGTCGGACGACTTGCGAACTCATCTCCAGAAGCACCTGCCGGACTACATGGTGCCGTCGACCTTTGTTGTGCTCGACGCGCTGCCGCTGACCCTCAACGGGAAGCTGGACCGGGGCAGCCTGCCCGCGCCTTCAGGCCATTCGCGTAGATCCCGCGCCTATGAGCCCCCGCGTGGCAGGCTGGAGAAGATGTTGGCGCAGACTTGGAGCGAGTTTCTGGAGATCGATCGCGTCGGACGTGACGACAATTTTTTCGAGCTTGGTGGCCACTCGCTCTTAGCCGTGCGCCTGGTCAACGAATTGAGTCGTCGGGGCACCGACATCTCGCTGGCCAAGCTGTTCGCAAGCCCGACAATAGCGCTGCTCGTACGCGAGGAGGCTGGCACTGATAACCGCGCGAGCGACGGCGCTGCAATTACTCTTCGTGCGGAGGGAAGCGGCGCTCCGCTATTCCTCGCGCCGGATCTCTTTAATCAGATGGTCTATGGTCCGATCCTTACCCGACACCTTCGCGGCGGCTTCCCTGTGTATGGTTTGACGATGAGCGAAGTAGGAGCCGCATCGGCACGCACGATCGAGGCGATCGGTAGGAGCTTGGTCCGGACAATACGGTCCATTCGCCCGAGCGGGCCGTACCGCCTGGCAGGCTGGTCGTTCGGCGGAATACTGGCCTACGAGATCACAAGACAGCTCGTCGATGAAAACGAGACCGTACAGTTCCTGGGATTGATCGACGCGCTGTACGGGCAGCCGAGCTCCCCGTCGAAGACGTCAGACGTCGTATTCCTGCGGAACTACATTGGCAGCCGGACGGGCGGTCGAATGCATCAGTCCGACTTTCGCTCGATGGTTCTAGAGTGTCGTGAGAAGGCGTTGTTGCCCTGGTCATCTACGGAAGAAGACGTTCGCCTCATGATTGCGCAGTCGCGGACACGCGAGCGCGCGGGCAGCAGATACGTTGGGGCGGCTATTCCGATCGCTCTCCAGCTTTTCACGGCGGCGGAAAATCCCCTGGATGACCGGTTCTATGGTTGGGATCGAGTTGTTCAGGCGCCCCGGATCCACAAGACCGTTGTTCAGGGTACGCATCATTCGATGCTGCAGAGCCCTTACGTAGCGTCGCTGGGGAAGGTGTTCTCGGAAGCTATCTTGCTGCCGGCGGGATAGAGATGTCAGCTCTGGCTGCCAGCTCAGACTGTTTCATTCGCATCGTTTGCGGGAGGCGCACCAAGACGGTTGGCATTGTGCCTTAGGTGGCTCTTGATTACGGCAGCGTTCTCGCGCTGATCCGAAGCAAGGCGCTGGCAGGTCGTCGAGGAGCGGCATGAAGTCAAACTCGTTGGGATATAATTTGGTAGGCTTCGGGCCCCAGCAGTCTGCGGGCTGGACGATTGATCGACCGATCAATAACCTATTACGCATGTATTGATTTGGACCGAAAAGTCTTCTCCCCAGAATAAGGCCTTGATTGTGACTGCGATTGCTGTTGTCGGCATTGGCTGCAGGCTTCCGGGCCATATCGATTCGCCGGATGCCTTTTGGGCCGCGTTGCTGGCAGGGACCGACCTCGTTACCGAGATTCCGCAGCAGCGCTGGAATGCCGACGATTACTACGATGCCGTGGCAGGCGTGGCGGGCCGCTCGGTTTCGCGCTGCGGCGCGTTCCTGGACGACCCATCGGGCTTTGATCATCGCTTTTTCGGCATTGGCGAACCCGAGGCCCTCGCCATGGACCCCCAGCACCGGCTGTTGCTCGAGGTCACCTGGGAGGCCGCCGAACATTCCGGCCGCGATCCGCGCTGCCTGTTTGGAACGGAAGCCGGCGTATTCTTCGGCCTTTCGCACCAGGACTACATGCAGGTTACGCGCGACGCAGGTGCGATGGGCCAGGCCTACGCTTTCACGGGAACGCCTTTCAGCATGGCGTCAGGGCGGGTCGCCCATGGGATGGGGCTTACGGGGCCCGCTATCACCATGGACACGGCCTGCTCGTCCAGTCTCGTCGCCGTGCATGCGGCTCGGCGAAGCCTGCTCGCGCGCGAGTGCCGCGTCGCGTTTGCCGGCGGGGTCATGCTGATGTTCTCGCCCGCAACGTTCGCCTCGGCGTCCGGGCTCGGTATGCTTTCGCCGACTGGGCGGTGTCATGCGTTTGATGAGCGCGCCGATGGCTTCGTGCGCGCCGAAGGCTGTGGCGTGGTGATGCTCAAGCTGCTGAGCGACGCCTTGCGCGACAACGACCGGGTGCTTGCCGTCATTCGCGGTAGCGCGGTCAACCAGGACGGACGCACGCACAACATTCTCGCGCCTTCCCGCGCGGCCCAGATCGCGGTCATCGATCGGGCACTTGCCGAAGCACAGGTTGACCCCTCATCCGTCGGCATGATCGAGGCGCACGGCACTGGCACGCCCGTGGGCGACACTGAGGAGTTCCACAGTCTTTCAACGCAGTATGGACGGCAGTCGCCCTGCGCTCTTGGCTCGCTCAAAAGCAATCTTGGTCACGCGGAATCGGCGGCGGGCGTCCTTGGTCTGATCAAGGCGACGCTCGCACTGGCGCACGGCGCCGTACCGCGATCACTTCACTTCCATCGGCTGCCTGCGCATCTGCAGCCAATCGCAACGCGGCTTTTCGTCCCGACCGACACTGTGCCTTGGCCCTCGACTGGCGCCGACGGACTCCGCCGCGCAGCCGTCTCGTCTTACGGCATGTCCGGCACGAACGCGCACGTCGTGCTCGAACAGGCTCCTCAGGCACCTGCCTTATCGTTTTCACCAGAGGCCGCCCGAACACAGGAGCAGCCGTGGCTGTTTCCAATTTCTTCCACATCGCCAGGGGCGCTTCGTGCGACAGCCGCGCGCCTCGTGGCTTGGCTGAACGCGAACGCCGTCAGTCATCGTCCCGGTGACGTCGCACGGACCCTTGCCTGCAGACGCGGGCACCGGCCGGTCCGGCACGCGCTCGTTGCGAAGACGCTCGGCGATCTGACGGCGCAATTGCGCGGACTGGCAGCCGATCAGTCTATCGATGCGGATTGGGCCGACCATGATAGCCGCGGTCCCGTCTTCGTATTCTCCGGACAGGGCTCGCAGTGGGAGTCGATGGGTGCGGAACTGCTCGATATCGACCCGGCCTTCGCCGGGATGGTTGCCGCCATCGAGCCTCTGATTCAGGCGATCGGCGGTTTCTCGGTAACCGATACCCTGCGTCGGCCCGCGCAACTCGAGGGCATCGAGCGTATCCAGCCCGCCATTTTCACATTTCAGGTCGCGATGGCGGCCTCGTTGAAAGCCCTGGGTGTGGTGCCGTCGGCACTGATCGGCCATTCGATGGGCGAAGTGTCGGCGGCAGTCGTGGCCGGCGCACTCTCGCTCGAAGATGGCGTGCGGGTGATCTGTCATCGCGCCATGCTGTGCCAAACGCTCGCTGGATCCGGCGCGATGGCAGCCGTCGGGATGGCATCGGCGACGGTTCGCGAAGATCTGGCGCGCCGACGGATTGACGATGTCGAGATCGCCGTGCTGGCTGCGCCGGCTTCAACGGTCGTCGGGGGCCCCGTCGCGGCCGTGCAAGGTCTCGTGGCTGCGTGGCAAGCCGAAGGCCTGTTCGCCCGCGAGGTCGCGGTCGATGTGGCCTCACACACGTCGCAAGTCGAACCGATCCTCGCGCAGCTGTCGGAGCGTCTCGCGGAGGTGACTGCGCACAATCCGCGCATACCGATGTACTCCACCGTGCTGCTTGATCCGCGCGAATCCCCCGTTTGCGATGGCGCCTACTGGATCGACAACCTTCGGCAGTCGGTTCGCTTCCGTCCCGCCGTGCAGGCGGCGCTTGAAGATGGCCATCGCGTTTTTGTCGAGCTTTCGCCGCACCCGATCGTGACCCGCGCGGTGTTGGAGAATGCTGCCGCAACGGACTTCGCAGCCCGCGCGCTTCCGTCGATGTCGCGCGGCGAGTCCATGCCCAACGGGCTTCTGAACCTGGTGGGCGCGATCCATGTCGCGGGGGCCTCGATCGATTTCAATGTCCTGTATCCGGATGGCCAGCTGCTTGACCTGCCGTTGCCGGCCTGGACGCACACTCCGCTGTTCCTTGCGCCGGCGACGCCGGCCGCAGGTCCGTATCACGTGGCGGCAACGCATCCGCTGTTGAACGTCCACCGCGTCCTGCACGAAGAGCCGGAACGCCACATCTGGGCATGCGAGGCTGGCCTCGATGCTCACCCCTGGCTTGCGGACCACCGGGTCAACGGAACGCCGCTCTTCCCGGGCGCCGGCTTCTGCGAAATGGCGCTCGCTGCGGCGCGCACCGCCCTTGGTACGTCGCTCGTCGAAGTGCAGACGATCACGTTCGACCATGCGTTGCGGTTGGAGCCATCGGTGCCGATCGTCTGCACGGCAGTGTCGGACCGACCGGGTGAGTTGAAATTCAGGCTGGAGAGCCAGGCGATGAGCGAAGCGCGGGTGCATGCAAGCGCCCGGCTTTATGGGGCAACAACCTCTGCAGGGCCGCCTGCCACGTACGACCTAGCCGCGCTGCGCGCCGCTCACGCGACGCCCGTTGCCACCGACGCGGTGTGGCGGTGGTTCGACTCGCAGGGTATCCAGTACGGACCGTCATTTCGGGCACTGGCTGCCGGCCTGGCCTTGTCCGCGGACGGCGCCTCGCTCCTTGCGGATCTTCGGCTTCCGAGTTCGCTCCGAGCGGGCGGGCGTGGCTACACGGTGCATCCCGTGCTGCTTGACGCGTGCTTCCAGTCCGTCGGGGCGTTCGCCCGGGTCGTTTCAGAGACAAGCGGGCGTTTGCTGCTGCCGCTCTCGGTGCGGCGCCTCCGGCTCCACTGCTCGGATGCGGACGCCGCCCACTGCATGACTCGCTTGGTCGCCATCGACGCGCTGCACGTCGAGGCGGACATTGAATTGCTCGACGCGTCCGGTCGCGTGCTGCTCAGCGTCGATGGATTGGTAATGGGGAGCGGCGCGGCTGAACAGGATGCTGACGCCGTCGCCTGCAACTCGCGCCTGCTCGACATAAGCTGGCAGCCATGGGGCATCCCTCCTGCCACGGTCAGGCCGGACGATGGTGCCTGGTTGCTGCTCGATGCCGATGATGCGGGGCATCGCTTGATGCTGGATCTGGAAGGAAGCCTGCGCGAGCAAGGGTTCAAGTCTCGCATCCTCAGCAGCGCCGGGGCGGGGAAGGGGGACGCATGGCGCGAGCAGATTGAGGAGACTCTGCGTCTGCATCGCCCTGGAGGCGTGGTGGTGGTCTTGCCACGCGGCAATGAGCCGGCGAGTCCCGACGCATCTCGGGCGAACATAAGCAGCCTGCTCTATCTGACCAACGCATTGAGGCAATGCGAGCGGCTGCCCCGCCTCTTCGTCGTCACATGTATGAGCCAACGCGTACTGCCGGACGATTCCGTTCGGCTCGCGCACGCCGGTGTGCGTGGGTGGCTGCGAGCCATCGGCGCCGAATTTCCCGCACTCCGTCCTACACAGATCGACGTGAACTCGCAGGCGGACGTGTCATCGCTTCGGTCCCAGTTGCTGAGCGGCTCGAGCGAAGACGAAACGGCGATCCGCGGAGCGAGCGCGTATGTCGCACGACTGCAGCGAAGTCCGCTTGGTCGCGCTGATCGCCGAACGGTGGACCGCGACGCGGCCCGCGAGGGTCTACGCCAGGAAATCCGTACGCCCGGTGACCTACAGAGCCTGGAGATGGCGGCCTTCGAGAGGCGTGCGCCGGGCGCAGGCGAGGTGGAGGTCGCTATCCATGCCACGAGTGTCAATTTCGCCGATGTGCTGGTTGCACTTGGCCGCTATCCTTCATTCGATGGTCGTCCGCAGGGACTTGGCCTGGACTACGCCGGCATTGTCACCGCGGTCGGACCTGGCGTTTCGGCATTTCGCGTCGGCGACCGCGTGGCCGGGCTCTGCTGCGGGGGAGCCTGGGGCACCTTTCTGACTTGCGATGCACGCCTGCTTGTCGCGATTCCCCGCACGCTCACGGATGCCGAAGCCGCCGCCATTCTCACGACAACTGTCACGGCCATGTATGGCCTCGAGGATCTGGCCCGGATCGGCCCTGGCGACAAGGTGCTCATTCACTCGGCGACGGGCGGCGTGGGTCAGGCGGCTGTGGCCATTGCCCGCGCGGCCGGTGCAGAGATCTTTGCAACAGCGGGCTCGGAGGCGCGACGAGAGCTGCTGCGCGCAGACGGCATCCGGCACGTGTACGACTCGCGAACCGCATTATTCGCCGAGCAGATCCGGCAGGACACAGCGGGCTACGGCGTGGACGTTGTCCTCAACTCGCTCACGGGCGCGGCGCAGCGCGCTGGCCTGGAGCTCCTTGCGGCCGGCGGGCGGTTCGTCGAGATCGGCAAGAAGGACATCTATGGAGGTACGTGGCTCGGATTGTCTCCGTTCAAGCGCAACCTCTCGTTCTTCGCCGTTGATCTTGCGCAGATGTGCATGACGGCTCCGGCCCGCGTTCAGGCACTGCTGTCGCGAGTCATGCATCTTGCCCGGGAGCAGCGGCTGCCCCTGCCGGACATCGCGACCTGCCCCCTCGTCGAAGCGGCCAGCGCCATTCGCACTGTTGGCGGCGCCGGTCACACCGGCAAGCTCGTGCTCACCGTTCCGAGAACCGGCCGCTACCGGGTACCGGCGGCACCGGAGCGCTTCACGCCGTTCAGGCGCGATGGTGCTTACATCGTCACCGGCGGCCTTGGCGGGCTCGGCCTTTTCCTCGCTGACGCGATGTCCGCCGCCGGGGCCGGTCGCGTCATCGTCAACGCGCGCTCCAAGCCAGCCGACGCCGCGACGAGCGTGCTCGTCGCAATGAAAGCACGGGGCACCGAGGTTCGGGTGATAAGTGCAGATATCGCGGAGCCGTCGACGGCGCGACGTCTGGTCGAAGCTGCCACCGCGATGGGCCTGCCGTTGCGCGGCGTCCTGCATGGTGCAGCCGTCGTCGAGGACGGCACGCTTCCATCCGTCACGGAGGAGAGGCTGCATCGGAACTGGGCCCCCAAAGCGGAGGGCGCCTGGCATCTGCATGAGGCAACGCTGGCGCAACAACTAGACTGGTTTTGCTGTTTTTCCTCGGTTGCCGCGCTCTTTGGTTCGCCGGGGCAGTCCGCGTACGCAGCCGCCAACAGTTGGCTCGATACGTTCACACAGTGGCGGCGCGCCCAGGCGCTGCCTTCGTCGGTCATCGCCTGGGCGGCGTGGGCGGATATTGGTGCCGGTGCGCAGCTCTCGGCCCGCGGCGATGCGCGAATGATCGAGCCGGGCGACGGTGCCTACGCATTCCGGACGCTGCTGCGGCACGACCGAGGGTATGCCGCCTATGTCCATCTCGACGGCGCCCCATGGCTGACGGCGCTCGCTGCGCGGAGCCCGTTTGGAGCGGCGTTGTCGCAGGCTCCAGAGGCAGAGAGCGAACCGGCGCGCCGCCTGCGTTTGGAGTTGAGGCGCGCGCCGTCCGACGAGCGGCCGGCCCTGCTGCGGCGTCTGATCATCGAGCATCTCGCTGTCATCCTGCGCCGCACCGTGAATCCAGACCGCTCGTTCTTCGATTACGGCCTCGACTCGCTCGGGACGCTCCAACTGCTGATCGCGCTCGAGGCCGATACAGGCGTCCGGCTCCGTTCCGTGAACGTGACGACCGTGCGGGCACTCGCCGACACGCTGAATGGCGCCATGCAGGCGCTGCAGGATGCTGGAGCAGATGCCGGTGACTGATTTGCGTCCGCTGCATGATTGGTCAGGGCCTCCGGCAGTGCTGACTCTCTGGTGTCCGTCTGCTGCGTCGATGGAAAGTGCGAAACACGCACCGGTGTCTCCCGTATTACCCAGCTACGAACAGGAGCAGCATCTGCACGCCTTCCATGCGTGCGAGCAGCGGCACGAGGCGATGGCGCGGCTGCTTGTCGTTGTGTGGGACGAACCCGGGCGGTGTGACCTCAGAGCCATGACCCATGTGGTGACGGCACATCTGCGCAGGCACGACACGTATCACAGCTGGTTTGAAGAACGCGGCGGAGCGATCGTACGGCACGTACTCTCGGACCCCACGGCCATCCAGATGGAGCCCAGGACACTCGGCGAGGTGCGCGCGGAGGATTGGCAGAGACATGTCATGGCAACTCCTCATCCGTTTGCATGGGATTGCTTCCGATTTGGCATTCTCCAGCACGACAGGGGCTTCACTTGCTTCGCAAGCATCGATCATTTGCATGCCGACGCTACCGTCATAGCGTTCCTGATGGCGGAGATCCGCTCAGCGTATCGCGCCGTGCTCGATGGTGAGGGGCCGCTTCAACTCGGACCACCGGGAAGCTATCTGGATTACTGCGCCAGTCAGCGTCAGCGGGCAGCGGCGATGACGCTGGCGGATCCTGAGGTGAAACGATGGATCGCGTTCCTGCACCGCAACGGCGGGCGGATGCCCTCTTTCGCGCTCCCGCTCGGTGTGCTGGAGGATCGCTATCACGCGGAGTATGTGCATCTGGACATCCTTGATGATGCTGTCATGGACGCGTTCGAGTCCGCGTGCCACGCTGCTGGTGCGCGAGCGATCGGCGGTCTCTTGGCCTGCGCGGCCCTGACCGAACGGGGGTTGGCTGGTCGGTCGCGCTACGGTGTCGTCACCCCCACGACGACGCGAAGATCGCCAAAGGCTTTCAGGACGACCGGCTGGTGCGTGGGAGTGGTGCCGATCGACTTCGACGTGCAACAACGAGCATTTCCTGAACTTGCCTTGACGGCCCAGCGCAACTTTGACGAACGGTTGAGCCTGGCCGAGGTGCCGATCGAGCTCGTGCTCGAACTCGCAGCCGGATTGCCGACGGTAGGGTCCGTTGCCACAGGCGGCGTCATGCTGTCCTTTATGGATGTGAACGTTCCCCCGCTCAGTGCGCACATTGCCCGTGAATGGCATCAGGCGAATGGGAGGGTCTATATCAACCAGGGCATCGCCGCACAGGTTGCGATCTGGCTGTTCCGTACGCCACGCGGGCTCTCGCTTACGGCGGCTTATCCGGCAAATGAGACAGCCCGCGCATCCATGCACCGCTATGTCAAGGCGTTCGCAGGCGCATGCCGTCAAGCAGCCGAGGCATTGATGCCGACGTACTCCGATGCCGGTCGCGAACAATGACGCATGCGACGGCGCACCCAGCGAACGTGTCGGATATGCCGGCTGCATTCTTGTCCTTCGCAGATCAGGCCATGTATCTCGCGCATGTCTCGCTCGGGCAGCACGCGGTCATTCAGGTGCTGTGGCGCTATCTGCGGCCCATGGACATCGACACGTTGACCCGGTTTCGTGACAATCTCGCGCATGGCGATTTGGCGCGGCTGATCCGGCCGGCGCTGCTTCCGTTCGGACGGCACCAATGGGCTCACGCGCCACCGCCGTCGGCTGCTCTAGCTACCGTTGAGGCGCCGCTTGAGCCCGAGGCGATGCAGGCGTGGGCCGACGCGCAGGTGGAGCTTCCATTGGACCCCGTGCGCGGACCTGCATGGACCTTGACGAGCCAGGCCTTTACCGATGGCTCCACGCTGGTCTCGCTTGTGGTGTCGCACTGCATCGCAGACGGAGTGACGATTGCAAGGGCCGTGAGCGACGCTGTGCGCGGGGAACGGCGGATTCCAATCTATCCTGGAGTTTCGACGCTGCAGCGTGCTGCGACAACGCTGCGAGCTGAGCTCCAGCGCATTGCACGTGACGCGCCCGCGACATTTCGAGCGCTCGGCCAACTGGCCCGTACGGCATACACCTCGCCCGGCCCGTCCAACACACCCGCCGCATCGCCGGTGTTGCCGGCCGCAGATGACCGTATGGTCGTGTTTCCGTCGGTCTTCATACGCGTGCCCATGTCGATCTGGGACGCCAGGGCACGGAGCCGCGGAGCGGCCCGTCTCACGCTCCTGGCCTCGATCACCGCGGCGTTCGCCGAGGCGCTCGGTCGCGTCCGCGACGATGGAGTGACCCTGCTGATCCCTGTGAACCAGCGCGAAGGTCTGTCGCACACCGGCGGAAACAGCGTCGCGCTCGCCACATTGAAGGTGCGTGTCGATGAAACGCGCGGAGGCTTGTATGCGTTGCAGCGGCGTCTGCGGACTACGCTGCTGCGAACCAGACGTGAGCCTAATCGGCTTGCTGCACTGCTGCCCTTGGTACCCTTTGTGCCCAGACGCGCATTTTCGGCTGCCAGCCATCTGGCGCTTGGCGCGCTCGCAGACCTGCCGGTCACGTGTTCGAACTTGGGCGACTTGCCCAAGGACGTACTCCAGATCGATGGCAAAGCGGCTGATCGAATCTGCTTTCGTGGCATCGATCGCGCGGTCGCGCGCCGAGCGATCGAAGCGCGTCAAGGCGTGGCCACGCTCTTCGCCGGCGTCATACCGGGATTTATCGCCCTGAGCTTCGTTGCCTACCAGCCTGGCGTGGTAACGGAGGCTCGGCATCTTCGTACGCTCGTCGAGCGTCTTTTGGCCGGTTACGAGCTCGCGGGCGAGTTTTTCGATGCTTGAGACGAGCACGGCCGGCACCTCCACCTACGCAAGGCACCGCCTCGCCTGGCTCGACCAACTGGCCTACGAATTGTTCAGGGTCACCGGCCGGAACCAGTTGATGCAATGTCTCTGGCTCTACGATCGTGACGTGAACCTCGATGCGCTGGTGCAAACATACGAAAGGCTCACCGCCCTGTCATTCAACCGGCTCATCGAGCCGTCACCTCTGCCATGGGGCAGGCCGCGTTGGGTGAAGCCGCTCGCAGGGTCCATTCCGTTCGAGCATAGCTCGGACTTGCTGCCACGATCGCAGCTGCTGCACTGGGCCAACCAGCACGCGCGCGCGCGGGTGGACCCTGTCCTGGGTCCCCCCGGGCGAATGGCCATTCAGCCATTCGACGATGGCAGCACGGCCGTGAGCATCGTCGGATCGCATTTGGTACTCGACGGCATGGGCGCCTTGCGCGTCATCGCGGCTGCCGTGAACGGCACGGGCGTCCCGAATCGGTACTTGCCTCAAGGCGCTCGCGGGCGGCTGTCCGGGTGCGTGTCGGACGCGTGGCAGATCCTCGCCGACGCTCCACGCACAGTTGCCGCGCTCGCTCGGATTGGGCTGGCGAGCTGGTCGAGACCCGTCACCTCCGGAGAAAGTCTGGCCGGAACGGCAGCAGAAGCACTTCACGGCCAGTCAGTGATCGTGGAGCTTCCAACTGTCGCGGTGACCGCTGAATCGCGTGTTTGGTTCGCGTGTGAGCAGCGGCTCGGTGGTGGCATGAATACGCTGCTGCCTGGCTTCGTGGCGTCGCTGGCATCGCATCTGGGCCGTCGCCGCTCATCGGATGGCGCTGTCAGCCTGCTGATCCCAAGAAGCCGAAGGCGTGGTCTGGCCGACGAACGTGCGCTGGCGATCGAATTCCATATGATGAATGTCGCGCCCGAAGGCCTGACCGCGGATCTGGAGCCCGTGAATGCAGCGAGGGCGCTGCTTCGTGGCGCGAGGAAGAAGCAGACCGATGTCCTGACCTCGTTGCTGCCCGCCGTCGCCTGGATGCCCCGCACTGCCGCAAGGACGCTCGTGAACAGGTTGTTTGATTATGCCGATGAGCTGCCGGTAAGCTGTTCAGATCTTGGAATGCTGCCGGAAGGGCTCGCGCGCATCGACGGCGCACCGTGCCGGCACGTGCTGACACGAGCGGTGGATGTCAACGTCACGCGCCAGGACTTGGAGCGTTCTCACGGTCATCTCGTCGTCGTGGCCTCCCACTACAACAAGACTATTTCTCTCTGCATCGAGGCCTGCCAATTGCGACCCGCCCCAACCACCGCGGACGAACTTCGCCTGCTGGTCTCTCGAACGCTTGCCGATTTTGGACTGGAGGCGGTCATTGATGCCTGATCCCGACGCGTCTCGGGAGCCGGCTATTCCCAATCGATAGGAGATAGAGCCGTGATTTGCGGCGGTCACATCGTGCAGCAAGACGCCGGGGGACCTGAGGCGTGAGCGCTTCTGCCAACAAAAGGCGGAGCGGATCCCGCGCCGGGGCGAGCGTCCCCGATGCCGGGGCGAATGACGTTCTGTGCTATATGGACCAGGCCTCGTTCGTCGGGCTGCGGGCGCTTGGGCGCGGGCCGGCGCTGCAAGTCACTTGGCTATATCCTCACGCGATCGATGAGACCGCCGTGACGCAATTCAGCGAGCGGCTCGCACAGGGATTGCTCGGACGCCTCGTGCAGCGTTCAGCATTGCCATGGGGGCGGCACCGTTGGGTGGCCAACCCCGTGCCAGGCCCGGTGGCGTGGTTTCGCGATCCGCTCCCTCGCGAGTCTCTCTCAAGGTTGCGACGCGTGCTGCTGGATCTGCCCGTGGATCCCGAGCGTGGTCCAGGCTGGCGCTTGGCAGTCCAGGCGCTGGAAGGCGGTGGCTGCGCGCTGACACTGCTGGTGTCGCACACGATCGCCGACATGCAGGCCACCAGCCAAGCCATTGCCGACGCGGTGGCCGGTCGACGTCTCGGCTGCGGGTTCTCGCCTCCATCTTGGCGAGGGTCTCCCCTGATGCTGGCGCGCGACAGCGTCGAGAGCCTGCGCGCCCTGCCTGGTGTTTGGCGCGCTGTGGTGGCTCTCACGCAGCGCTCGGGCAAGCGGCGGGCGAGCTTGCCGCGCTCGAGGCCTGGCGCGCGAAGCCGGTCTCAGTTTGAGCCGGCAGTGGACGTGCCGCTCGTGCAGGTGGTCATCGACGCAGGAGTGTGCCAGCAGCGTGCGTCGGATCTGGGCGTCGCGAGCAACACGCTGATCATGGCGTTCGCGGCACGGCTCGCTTTCAGGATGGATCGCGTGGACGCATCAGGACGCGTGAAACTGGTGTTGCCGGTCAGCGACCGTCATTCGAATGATCGGCGCGGCAACGCGCTGCGGTCGATCACGGTGATGGCGGACCCCGATGCTTGCCGCAGCGATCCGCGCACCTTGCAACGGGATCTCAAGGCCGCACTGGCCTCGCTGATCCGAAACGGCGACGATCTATCGCCATTGTTTCCGCTGATCCCCTATGTGCCGCTGTGGCTGGCGCGCCGCCTGGAGCGGGAGGCGCTCGGGGCGGACCTGCCTGTTGGCTGCAGCCTGATCGGCGAATTGCCGCTCGATGTGAGCCGCCCCTGCGGCGAGGCATCGCTCCTGCAGATTTCGTTGCTGGAGTGCTATACAGCTTCGGAGCTCGAGCGGCTGGGAGGCGTGCTATTCATCCCGTGCTACCGCGTCGGCGAGCGGCTATTCATGACCGTGTCCGGATACGCGCCAGGCCGCGTAACGACCCGTGCTCAGTTGGCGCCCTTCGTGCGCGATGCGCTCCGGGATATGCGCATATACGGGACGGCGAGCTGACGATAACCGAAGATGGAATATCGCGCCACGATCGAGATGGAGAACCTAGGTTTCACGTTCAAGCGACGCGCAGCGCGTCGACGATCTTCATGCGGGCGGCTCGCACCGCCGGCAGGAAACCGCCGAGGAAGCCCATCACGAGAGCGAAAACGAGCGATTTCAGCACGATCCCGGGCGTCAGTACAAACCGAAATGCGAGCTCGGAGAGCGATGTCCAGTTGAGCGTCGTGATCTTCACCTGCGTCATCAGTGACGCGAATAGGATTCCAAAGGCCCAACCGATCAGCGCGAGCAGCAGCGCCTCGACAAGGAATGCAATCAGGATCCGTGAGCGCCGAAACCCGAGCGCGCGCAGCACCCCTACTTCCATCATGCGGCTGGCCACGGCCGCGTACATGGTAATCGTCGCGCCGATGACCGCGCCGAGCGAGAACATCACCGAGAGCGTGAGCCCGAGAACCTGAATAAACCCTGAGAGCAGGCGTGACTGCTCCTCGTAGAAGATGCGCTCGCGCTTGGCCTCGATGGTAAGGCGGGGATCCGCTTCGAGGCGCGCCTTGAGTGCGTCGAAGCCGGAGCGATCGGCCAGCCGTACCGTGATCGAAGAGAAGAAGTCTCGGCGGAACGATTGCATCAGCTGTTCGCTATCGCCCCAGATCTCGGAATCGAACCCGCTGCCGCGCGCGTCGAACCGGCCCACGATCCTCCACTCCCGCTGAGCAAACCGGAGGCTCGATCCGATCTCGACGTCTTCGAAGCGTCCCGCGAGGGCTCGGCCAATGACGATCTCGTTCGATCCCGGACGAAACATGCGCCCCTCGGCGATCCGCACTTGCGGGCGCACGGCCAAGGCGGCCGGACCGACCCCGCGGATCAAGAGGTTGCTCGCCTGCCTGGTCTTGCGCCTTGGCTGCGCGATCAAAACCGCCACCTCCTTCGATACGAGCGGCGCGCCTTCGGCCCCGATGACGATTTCGGGCTGGCTTTCGATGATCCTGGCCTGCCGGCGGTCGATCAGGCTCTGGATCTCGACTTCCGCAGAGCGGCGCACGAAGATGACATTCGTGTCTTCGCCGGTCGCGACGAGCGTCTGTTTCAGTCCGGAGTCGAGCATGAGCACGGCAGCGTAGACGAACACCACAAGGGCCATGCCCGTCGCGGTCAGCAAATTGGTGAGCTTGCGCTCCTGCAGGTTTCGCAAGCTGTAGGAGAGCAGCAACGGCATGGTCAGCCCAACGCCCGAAGGCCGTCGACGATGCTGACGCGGGCTGCCCTGCGCATCGGCAGGACCGCGGCCAGGATTCCGACCACCACCGCCGCAAGTGCCTGCAGCATGACAGTGTTGGTGCTCACGATCAGCGTCGGGAACAGCGTGGCGGAGAGCTCGGCAAGGTGCGCGGCGACCGGAGGCGTGAGCCCGATGCCGATCGCACCGCCGATCGAAGCTATCAGGATGGATTCCCCGAGGATCAATCGCGCCACGTAGCCGGGGCTGAAGCCGATGGCTTTCAGAGTGGCATATTCGCGGAGCCGCTCGCGGGCCGTCATCGCCATGGTGTTCGCCATGACCGCCAGGATGATGAAGATCACCACGAAGGAGACGACACGAATGGAAATGAGGATTGCCTCGGTCTGCTTTACGAAGCCGATCTGGAACGCGCGCTCGGTCTCGGTGAGCGTCTCGGCGAGCGAGTTTCGAAACACTTGGTCGATGGCCTGACTGACGTCCGCGACGCTATCCAGGCCGGCGACGTCCACGGCGAACACGCCTACCTGGTCGGCTTGTGCCCTGGAGCGCACGCGCAATGTTTCGTTCAGGTAGTCCCAGCGGAAGAAGAGCTGCGACGTGTCGGTCTTGGGATCCCGGCCGTCGAAGACGCCGCAGATCAAGAACTCCCAATTGCCGGGGAAGATGGTCCCGCGCAGCTGGATCACGTCGCCGGGCTTGAAGCCGTAGCGTCTGGCGAGCTTGCGCCCGACAATCGCGCCGCGGCGCTCGTGCAGGAATGCGCGCCGCACCTCGTCCGGAACCAGGATCTCGGGGAACATGTCGAGATAGCTCGCGGCATCGATTGCAAACTGGGGAAAGAAGTTCTTCGAATCCTTGTAGACGCCGCCGAACCAGCTCAGATGGGTGACGCGCCGCACGCCTTCGACGGCGCTGATGCGCTTCTGATAGGATTTCGGCAGCGGCAGCGTAAAGGAGACGGCGTTTCGGGTCAGCAGCCGCGAAGGCACGGCGCCGTCCACCCCCGCATACCACGTTTTGACGACGGTCTGGAGCACGCCGAAGGCGAGGATCGCGACAATGAGCCCGACGAGCGTCAGCGACGTGCGCAGCCGGTGGCGCAAGATGTTGCGCGCCACGAGCGTGAGCCACTGGCTCATGACCGGCACTCACTCAAGGCGTTGCTCCACCAGATAGGAAAGATCGCCCTTCTCCAGACTCATGATGCGTTTCGCATGCGCGGCGGCGCGGTGATCGTGCGTGACCATGACGATCGTCTTGCCCATGTCGCGGTTCAACCGCTGCATGATCTCGAGCACCTCCTTCGCCGACTGCCGGTCGAGGTCGCCTGTCGGCTCATCGGCCACCAGCAACGTCGGGTCGGTCACGATCGCCCGCGCGATCGCCACGCGCTGCTGTTGTCCCCCCGATAGTTCCGAGGGCAAATGCTTGACGCGATCGCTGAGGCCGACCAGGCCGAGCGCGAATTGCGCGCGGTCTCGGCGTTCGCGCCGCCCCAGATCCGTGAGCGTGAGAGGCAGCTCGACGTTCTCGAGCGCCGTGAGCACGGGCATCAAATTGTAGAACTGGAAGATGAAGCCCACGTTCGCCGCGCGCCAGTCGGCGAGTTCTGCTTCCGGAAGGAGCGTGATGTCCTCGCCCCCCACCTTGATCGAGCCGTGATCCGGACTATCGATGCCGGCGATCAGGTTGAGCATCGTCGATTTGCCCGACCCCGACGGGCCCATCAGAGCGAGGAACTCCTTGCGACGGATGTCGAAGGTGAGTCTGGAAAGAACCGGGACGATCTGCGCGCCTCGCCGGTAGCTCTTGCTCACGTCGCTCAGCGCGATCAGCACGTCTTCTCCGGTCCGCGCCTCGGAGAGGTGAAGCACGGTCACTTCGTCGCCTGCTTTACTGCGCGCCCGTCGACGAGATCTTCCAGCGGCCGAACCACGACGCGGGTGCCGGCTTTGAGGTCGCGGACCTCGATCTGGTCGCCCACCTTCGCGCCGAGATCCACACTGCGCAGTCGGGCCTTGCCATCCTCGACGACGAAAAGATGCTGTCGCCCGTCGAGCTCGAAGACAGCCGCCATCGGCACTGCAAGAACAGGCTTGCGCTCCGGTTCGGATACTTCACGCTCGAGGAAAGCGACCTTGGCGCTCATGTCCGGAAGCATTCTCGGGTCGCGCTGCACGAACCGGGCTTTCACGAGGGTCGAGGCCTTGGCGCGATCGACGGTCGGCACCATCCGGCTGACCAGGCCCTCGAAACGCTCGCCGGGGATCGCGTCCAGCTGGATCTCGACCGGTTGCCCGACGTGGATGCTGAGATACGACGACTCCGCCACGTCGGCTTCCACCTCCAGCGAGTCCATGTCGGCAATGGTGACGACTGCACCCTTGGTGTCGACCGCCTGCGAGAACGGCGTGATCGTGTCGCCCACGTTGGCGTGCCGGGTGAGGACGACGCCGTCGAACGGCGCTCGGATCTGGGTCTGTCCGACGGCAACTTCGGAGGCGCGGAGATTGGCCTGCGCCGCGGCAATGGCGGCCCCGTATCCGGCAAAGGCAGCGCGTGCCTTGGCGAGGCGTGCCTCGGCGCTTTCGCGCGTCGAGTCGCTGATGATGTTCTTCTCGCCGAGGGCCTCGGAACGCTTGAACGCGATTTCAGCCTGCGTGAGCTCCGCCCGTCCCTGGGCAAGGTTGGCTTCCGCAACCTGCACGTTGGCGGCTGCCTGGTCGCGCACCGCCACCGTGTCGCTGCTTTCGATCCGGGCGATCACCTCACCCTCGTGCACCTTGCTGCCTTCAAGCACACCGAGCCATTCGAGACGGCCCGTCGCCTTCGAGGCGACGGACGCCTTGCGTTGCGCGACGACGTACCCCGTCGCGTTCAGCAGCGTCAGCGCCTGCGACGGATAGATGGAGTAGACGACCGCCGTCTCGACGACGATCTGCGAATGCCGGCGCCACATCCAGATCGCGCCGGCGATACCGACGAGCAGCGCGACGAGAAAGACCCGTCCCAGGGTACGGCGGAATTGTCTGCGCCGCCGCGAGCCAGCGCTACGGTCGATTGCGAGGCCGGACAGATCGGAGGCGTCGGATGCGCCGTCGCTCAGGGCTTGGGGCAAAGTCATGGTTTGATCATGGACTTCCGAACAAAATAGCGCAGACTTTTAAGGAAATATCCTATCCAGAAAGCCGTAAGCCATGCGCTTGACCACTGTCAATTAGCATTAAAGGGTCGCCCTTGACATCCGTGATTTCGTATTCTCCAAATCTTCTTCGAGCGTGAGACATAGCCGCTGGCAGCCGCGCCGACGCGATCGCCATAACTCGACACCGCGAAAACCGGAGCGGGCCATAAGGTTTGCTATCGCAGTCCACGGGACACGAGGAGACATCGAGCCTGCAACTGCGGTGGCGCGTGAGCTGCAGCGCCGCGGGCACGACGTGAGGATGGCCGTGCCTCCCAATCTCGTCGGGTTCGCCGAGTTGGCCGGTCTAGGTTCGGTGAGTTCTTACGGCCCCGATTCCCAACGGCAGCTCGAGGCGGAGGTTTTCCACGACTGGTTCGAGTTGCGCAATCCGGTCAAGGTGCTGCGCCAAGCGCGGGAGTACCTCGTCGAGGGCTGGACGGACATGAGCGCGACCCTCACCCGTTTGGCCGCCGGCGCCGATGTGATCCTCAGCGGTACGACCTATCAGGAGCTGGCCGCAAACGTTGCCGAGGCCCAGGGAGTGCCGCTTGCCGCCCTGCATTACTTCCCCGTCAGGGCGAACAACCACATCCTGCCGTTTCGATTACCCCAGAGTTTGGTCGCGCCCCTGTGGTCGGTTGCCGAGTGGTTGCATTGGCGCCTGTTGCGGCCGGCCTATGATGAACAGCGCCGGGCTCTGGGGCTTCCGCACTCCAGAATTCGTGCCGTGCGTCAGATCGTCGAATCCGGCGCGCTGGAGATTCAAGCCTATGACAAGGTGTTCTTTCCCGGACTTGAGGCGCAATGGGGCTGGAAGAGACCGTTGGTGGGAACGATGGCTTTGGAATCCGCCACCTGCTTCGATGATTCCGTGAATTCCTGGATCGGCGCCGGCCGCCGGCCAATCTACTTCGGGTTCGGCAGCATGCCGGTCGACAGGCCGGCCGAGACCGTTGAGATGATCGCAAATGCGTGCCGGGAACTCGGTGAGCGTGCGCTGATCTGTTCTGGAATTCTGCCCCTTGAAGGCACGGCCCCGACACGGGACGTCATGATCGTGCCCTCGGTCAATCACGCCACGGTCTTACCGCGCTGCCGCGCCATCGTTCACCATGGCGGCTCCGGCACCACGGCCGCGAGCGTGCGCTCCGGCGTTCCGACTCTTGTCCTCTGGATCGGCGCCGACCAACCGGTATGGGCGACACAGATCAAACGCCTGGGAGTGGGTACCTCACGTCGGTTCACCGCAACGACCGCGGAGACCCTTCGACATGATCTACGAACCGTTCTGGCGCCAGGATGCGCCACTCGGGCGCGCGAGGTGGCCAATCAGATGACGCCGCCGAGCAGAAGCCTGACGGCTACCGTTGCGCTTCTCGAAGAGTTGGCCGCCATGCGCGCGTGACGTTGATCTCCAGGCGATCCGCGCACGAGGCCCGGGCCGCGAGCGGTTTAAGGAAGCGCGATCTCGGCCGACGGAGACAACCAGATCCTCACCCCAGCTGCGAAACCAGCGTGACCAGCTCCGACTGGCGATGAACTCCCGTCTTCGAGAAGATCGACTTGAGGTGGTTGCGGGCCGTTTCGCGCGAGATGTTCAGGTGTTCGGCCGCGCCGGCGATCGATGTGCCGGTTGCAAGCAGGGCGGCCAGGCGGGATTCCGCCGGGGTGAGATCGAACGCCTGGCCGATCAGCACCGGGTCCGGCGCCGGGCGCGGCGTGAGGTTGGACAGGATCAGCAGGACGCGCGCGCCGAGGAAGACGGAACGCGCCGCGCCGTCCACTGGCAGGGTCCGCAACACGACCGGGGGCTTCATCGTCCGCCGAATGAGGATGGGAGAGGCCGGGATGGCGGCAGCGTCCGGCGTCGATCGGATCATGCCGATCAACTGATCGAACCTCGTCATCGCCTGCTTGTCGCGGAGAACGAGACGCCGCTCCCTGACGCGGATCTCGTCGTCGAAGCCGCGATCGGCCGCCGCGTTCGTGCGCAGGACCATTCCCTCCCGGTTGAGGATCAAGGCGGGCTGTCGGACCCGGTCGAGGACGTCGGTCATCGAGGTCAGCGCCGCCCGTCCAACCACTGTGGCGAGCGTGGCGGTTTCGGTCAGGCGCGGCGCCAATTGGGCCAGTAGCTCCTTGTCGCGCGCCGCGAAGGAGCCTTCGCGGCCAGTTCGCTGGAGCGTCAAGGCCCACGCCGCGCTGCCAGCCCAGAAGCCGATGCCGGCAAACCAACGGTATCCGAATGGAAACAGCACCTCGTTGTACATGGGATCGGCACGAATCTGCTCAGCGCTCATCACATCGAGATCGGTCACGACCTCGCCCGCCATCATGCGCGGAAAACCCTTGGCGCGCGGGTCCCTCAAATGCCAATTATTCCTGAAGTAGAAGTCGGTGGCTTCGGCGATCGATTCCGTGCGTGGAACGTCCGGCGTCCTGATGTCGCTCTGAAGGAGTATGGCCGCTGAGGCTCCAACCGCCTTGCAGATGTCGTCCATGATGCCGCGCCAGGCTTCCGGATTTACGGCAGCCTCGCCAAGTCGATCGAGGACCTTCGAAAGCTCCCCATCGTCAATCTTACTCGCCTTCACGCGCGGTCCCCCTCCGCCGAGCCCTTGGTCACGTGCTGCAGGCCGGCGTGCATCTCCCGCTGCATGCCATGCGGACACTGGCTCATGTCGGGCCTTCTGGTGTGTTTCCCTGACCCGTCATGCTTCGCGAGGAGGCAGCCCGACGCAAGCCCTTTGCCGGTTTTTCCTGAGAGTCGGCGCTAAACCAAAGTCTAACCGGATAATGTCCGCACGGATGGCGCTACCAGGTGCCGGATGACCCATTCGGGTCATGCGTCACGACGCACCGGCGCTATTCCATGAACGAGGAATAGTCTTCATTTCGGGAATCGAGATGACGTTGCCCTGCGAGAGCCAAATGGTCTTCGGTGTTGCTGCTCCGCTCACGGTGCCGATCCGCGGTGAGATTGGGGTGCGGCAGAGTGTCGCAAGAGGCTCGGCGCGGCGAGGCGCGAACGGCATGCGGGCGCCATCAGTGGTGGTAGCTGGCTGGATTGGCAGCCTGGGCGATCTCGTCACTCCCGATCCGGGGCGAAGTGCGATCGCTTCGTTGGAGCCCTTAATGTGTGGCAGTCCCGCAAAGCTTCGATCTCGCGGGTCACCGAAATCGGGCGCGACCGCCGGTTGGGTGCGCGCGCATCCCAGGCTGCGCTGTCCAGTCCACACCCCGCTTAAGGTTAGCCGCTGTGCTGTCTTGACGCAGTCACGCAACAGTGGAAACAATTTGCAATTATCAGAAAAGTCTTTTCGACGGTCGGAAATTGCAATTGCGAGAATCCAGGCGATGCCGGGCAACGGAGCAAGGCGTCGAACAATAACAAGACCATTTCATTTCAAACTCACGCCGTTGGGCTGACGGCGAACCCAAGAAATCAAGAAAGTTACGGGAGGGGCTCACCATGAGCGACCGCACGATGTCACGCGTCGCGTCCATACCGCGTTCCGTTTTCGACGATTGAACATTTCTCCATCCGCACAACGCGACGTCGCTTCCGCGCGCTCGCGAACAATGCCTGTTGCCCCATCGAGAAAGATGAATCGCCATGATCATTAACGGCACCAACGCAAACGATCAGATCACCGGCACCAGCGCGTCTGACATCATCAATGCGAAGAATGGCGACGATACCGTCGGCGCCGGGGCGGGGAATGATCTCATTCAGGGCGGCAACGGCAACGACAACATCAGTGCCGGCTCGGGCAACGACATCATCGACGCCGGCAATGGCAACGACACGGTGGATGGCGGCAGCGGCAACGACATCATCCTCGGCGGCAACGGCAACGATACGCTGCTCGGTGGGGCGGGCAACGACCTGATCTCCGGCGACAATGGCGACGATATCATCGACGGCGGCGCCGGCACCGACCTCGTCAGCGGCGGCAACGGCAACGACATCCTGATCTATCGTGCTTCGGAGAACGTGGGCTCGGTCGATATCTACGACGGCGGCAGGGGCCAGGACACACTTCGTCTCGTCGTGACGCAAGCGATGGCGAACTCGGCTTCATTCAGGTCCGATCTTGCGGCCATCCAGGCCCTTATCGCGCGCTATGGCAGCGCGGACTATGCGTTCAGGAGCTTCGATCTCGCCGTCGCCTCGATCGAAAAGGTGGAAGTCGTCATCGAAGGCCCGACCAACCATGCGCCGGTCGCGGTCGCGGATACCGCCTCCGTCAAGGAGGACGTGACGACGATTGCCAGCGGCAATCTGCTCGCAAACGACACGGACGCCGATGCCAGTGATACCCACACCGTGTCGGCCGTGGCGGGAGGCACGGACAACGGCACCACGATCACCGTCGTCGGCACCTATGGAACGCTGGTGGTCACCAAGGCGACCGGCGCCTACACCTATACGCTCAACAATTCCAGCGCCTCCGTGCAAGCGCTCGCCGCAGGCCAGCAGGTGACGGAGCAGTTCACCTACACGAATGCCGACAACCACGGTGGAACAGGTTCGTCGACGCTCGCGGTGACCATCACCGGCAACAACGACGCGGCCACGATCACGGTATCGGGGAGCCAGGACATTTCCGTGACCGAGGCCGGAAGCATCGCCGGCGACCCCAGCGCGTCGGGCAAGCTTGCGGTGCTTGATGCCGACACCGGCCAGGACCATTTCGCAGTCCCGGCCTCGCTGACCGGCACCTATGGCAATTTCACCTTCAATGCGGCCACGGGCGCCTGGACCTATACGCTCGATCCCGTGAAGTCGAACCCGCTCACCGCAGGGCAGCAGGTCACCGACACCCTGACGGTCGTCTCCGCCGACGGCACCGCTACGCGCGACATCGTGGTGAACATCACGGGTACCAACGACGCAGCCGTGATCGGCAATCCCGATCAGCACGATGTCACCGAGGACGGCGTCCTGACGGCGTCCGGCACGCTGTCGATCAACGATGTCGACCTGAATCAGAATTCGTTCCAGACCGTCGTCGCCTCGGCGCCCGGCAATCTCGGGACGCTGACCATCGGCGCCAACGGCGCCTACAGCTATTCGGTCGCCAACGGCCTCGTTCAATATCTCGGCCAGGGAGAGACCCGCGACGAGACCTTCACCGTCAAGGCCCTGGACAGCACGACCAAGGACGTGACGTTCACGATCCACGGCATCAACGACGCCGCAGTCATTGGCGGCCCGATTCAGCACGATGTCACCGAGGACGGCCAACTTACGGCATCCGGCCAGCTGACCATCAGCGATGCCGACCAGAACCAGGCCGCGTTCCAGGCCGGCCAGATCACGGCGTCCGGCAATCTCGGCACGGTGACGCTGCAGGCCGATGGCCATTACAGCTATTCGGTCGACAACACGGCAATCCAGTATCTCGGCGCCAACGACGTCAAGACGGAGACGTTCACGGTCAGGTCGGTCGACGGCACCACGAAGAGCATCAGCTTCGACATCCACGGCGCGCAGGACGCGCCAAATCTGAGCGTCCAGGACTCCTCGGGTAACGCCGATCAGAACATCACGCTGCACATTGCCGCAAGCAAGATCGACCTGGGCAGCACCCTGTCGGTGAAGATCGAGGGCGTGCCGTCGAGCTTTACGGTCCAGAACGGCGCAGCGATCGGCGACGGCACGTGGCTTGTGACGGGCGACTCGATCCAGAACGTCGTGCTGATTCCGAACCATGCCGTCGGCAGCCCCGATCCGTTCACCCTGCACATCACCGCCATCTCCGACGACGGCGTTCATCAGGCCGTGAGCACGGCCGATCTTGCGCTGACGGTGAATTCAGGCGCCAACGAGATCAACGCGCTGGATATCGACGGCTATATCGGCGGCGCGACCGTCTTTGCCGACGCCAACAACAACGGGATACTCGACGCCGGCGAGGCGTTCACGACCACGCGGGCGGACGGCAGCTTTACGCTGGCGGGCGGATCCGGCCCGCTCGTGAGCATCGGCGGTGTCGATATCTCGACGGGCTTGCAGGTCGCGGGTGTGCTGCGGGCGCCGGAGGGCTCCACCGTCATCACGCCGCTGACGACGCTGATCGTCGCTTTGGTCGACAGCACGGCAGGAGATGAGCATCCGCTGACGGTGGACCAGGCCATCGGCGCCATTGCGGCCGCGTTCAACGTCAATCTCCTCTCTGATCCCCAAAACCCGATCGACCTTCTCTCGTACGACCCGGTGCCTGCTGCGGTGAGTGGCGATGCGACGGCGACGGCGATGCTTGCGGCGGCCATCCAGGTCCAAAGCACGGTGGCTCAGGTGTCGGCCGTCGGCGTGGCACCGGATGCGGTCATTTCAGCAATTGCGGGGGCCATTACCGCATCCCAGACCGTGCCCAACGCGCCGGCCTTCGATCTGGCGTCTTCGAACACGGTTCAGAGTGTTGTCACGCTGTCCGGAGTCAGCACAGCCGCTGCTGCGACGGTTATCCAGGTCGTTGCTGCCGCGAACGACAGCATCCAGACGGCCACGAACGTCACCGAGCTGGCGCAAGCCGGTCAGGTTGCCCAAGGTGCGGCCGCCGATCAACTGGCTTCGACCGACTTCACGGATCAAGGTTCCATCGATCAGCTTACGGGCCGCTTTGTCGATCACCTCGACACAGAGGTTGCCAATGCCGTGCTGACCCCGATCGGGAGCACCTTGTTCGGCTCGCTCGGCGATGACGTGCTGTCCGGCGGAAGCGGCAATGATCTGATCGATGGCCAGGACGGCAACGATCGCATCAGCGGCGGTGACGGGAACGACATCCTGTTCGGCGGCGCCGGCAGGGACTATCTCACCGGCGGTTCCGGCGATGATATCCTCGACGGCGGTCCCGGCTTCGACCGCGCTGTCTATACGGACGCGACTGGCGGCGTCACGATCAACCTCGCATTGGGGACGGCGAGCGGTGCAGGCGTGGGGACCGACACGCTCGTCAACATCGAGGCGGCCATCGGCAGCAACTTTGCCGATACGTTCAACGGCGCCGGCTTCATCGGCGACGCTCATGTCCCGGGCAGCCCGGTCGGCTACAACGAGTTCGAAGGCAAGGGCGGCGACGACACGATCATCAGCAACACCAACAGCCAGGGAGCCGAGCTGACGCGCGTCTCCTATGTCAGCGCCACCGGGGCGGTGACGGTGGATCTCGCAGCCGGCTATGCGCAGGGTGATGCGTCGGTGGGCCACGACACGCTCGTTGGCTCGGGCTTCAACGGCGTCTGGGGCTCCGCCTACAACGATACGATTCTGGGCAGCAACAATCCGATGTTCACCGCGGAGGTGTATTCGGGCTTTGCGGGCAACGACTATATCGACGGCCGCGGCGGTTATGACCGCGTGGACTACAACGTCGATCCGAACACCACGACGGGAATTGCGGTCAATCTGGCTGGCGGCGTCGTGACCGGCGATTCGACCATCGGAACCGATACGTTGCGCGGGATCGAGGCGATCCGCGGCACCAACTTCGCCGATACCTACAATGCCACCGGCTTCGGCTCGGGCAGCATCAATGCCGGCTCGAACGGGACGTTCAACGAGTTCACCGGCAACGGTGGCGACGACCTCATCACCGGCAACGGCTTCACGCGGCTCGGTTTCAATAATGCGACCGGCGGCGTCAACGTCGACTTCGTCACCGGCTTTGCCACCGGCGATTCATCGGTCGGCACCGATCAATTCACCGGCGTCAACGCCGTCCAGGCTTCGATGTTCGACGACACGCTGCTGGGCGGCGCGACCAACGACACGTTCACCGGCCTTGCCGGCAACGACTACATCGACGGCCGTGGTGGATTCGACGTCTCGTCCTACAACAATATCTTCTTCATCACGGGCAGCATCACCGTCAATATGGCGGCCGGCATCGTCACCGGAGATGTGTCGAACGGTACGGATACGTTGCGTTCGATCGAAGGTATCCAGGGCACCAACTTCGACGACACATATAATGCGACCGGTTACGGTACGACGGGGGCCAATGTCGGTAACAACGGCACCTTCAACCAGTTCGAAGGCCTTGGCGGCGATGACCAGATCACCGGCAACGGCAACACGCGCCTGATCTTCGTCAACGCGACCGGCGGCGTGACCATCAATCTCGCGGGTGGCACCGCCACCGGCGACGGCTCGACCGGCCAGGATAGCTTCACGGGCGTCAACAGTGCGTTCGGCAGCAATTTTGCCGATGTTTACGACGCGACCGGTTTCACCGGTCCCAACGCGAATTTCAATTCGTTCCAGGGCAACGCCGGAAACGACATCATTACCGGCAACGGCAATACCCAGATCCAGTTCGGCAATGCGACCGGCGGCGTGACCGTCAACCTCACTGCGGGCACGGTCGACGGCGACGGCTCGGTTGGCCACGACACCATCACCGGTGGCGTGTTCAACGTGGCGGGATCCAATTTCAACGACACCATCATCGGCAGCGCCAGCAACGACAGTCTCTCCGGCAACGTCGGCAACGACACCCTCGACGGTCGCGCCGGCAACGACTTCCTCAGCGGCGGCGCCGGTGCGGACACTTTCGTCTATGCGACCGGCGGCGGCTTCGACTTCATCCAGGACTTCATCCATGGCCAGGACAAGATCGATCTGACCGGCGTCTACGGCATCTACAGCCTTGCCGATCTGCAATCGCATGCGGTGCAGAGCGGCCCCAATACCGTCATCACGTTCAGCGCGACTGAGGGCCTCACGCTTCAGAACGTCAACCTGAACGGCTTGACGGCCAGCGACTTCCTGTTCGGCACGCCGGCGGCACCGATCGTCGGCGACGACAATCCGAATACGCTCGTCGGCACGGCGAACGCCGAAGCCATCAGCGGCCTCGGAGGCAATGATCGGCTTCAGGGTCTGGGCGGCAGTGATTATCTGGATGGCGGTCTGGGCTTCGACCGAGCGATCTATGCCGACGCGACCGGTGGTGTTTCCGTCAATCTTACGGCAGGCACGGCATCTGGACCGGGCGTCGGAACGGACACGCTCGTCAACATCGAAGGCGCGGTCGGCAGCGACTTTGCTGATACGTTTAATGCTACCGGGTTTGTGGGTGACAGCGGGATTCCGGGAGCCGCAATCGGCTTGGCCGAGTTCGAGGGCAGGGGCGGAGACGATACTATCATCGGCTCAGTCAATGCGTCCGGTGAAATCCTGGGGCGGGTATCCTATGCCAGTGCCACGGCGGCCGTGACGGTCGACATCGCTGCGGGAACCGCCGACGGCAATGCTTCGGTCGGGCACGATACGTTCAGCGCCATCAACGCGATCGTCGGCTCCGCCTATGCCGACACTCTGCGCGGCAGCGACAATCCGAGCGGCACTTACGAGCAGTACGATGCCCGCGGCGGCAATGACCTGATCGACGGCCGCGGTGGCTACGATTTTGCGACCTATAATAACGACCCGACGACGACATCTGGCATTACGGTCAACCTCGCCGCCGGCATTGTCACGGGAGATAGCTCGGTCGGTACCGACACGTTGCGTTCGGTCGAGGCCGTGCGCGGAACCAATTTCGCCGACACCTACAGCGCCGTCGGTTTCAGCGGCGTGAGCACCAATGCCGGCTCGTTCGGCACTTTCAACAACTTCGAAGGTATGGGCGGCGACGATACGATCAGCGGAAATGGCTCGACCCGGATCCAGTACACCCTGGCGCTCGACGGCGTGACGGTCGATCTCGCCCTGGGAACGGCCCAAGGTACCGCGGCCGGCGACATCGCGCAGGTCGGCACCGATCATTTCACGGGTGTCAATGCGGTGATGGGATCGCTGTTTGGCGACGTCATCAACGGGAGCGGTGCCAGCGAAGTCTTTATGGGGCTCGCCGGAAACGATCAGATCGACGGAGGCGCCGGGTTCGACACCGCTCAATACAGCAACCTGACCTTCGTCACGGGGGGTATCAGCGTCAACATGGCGAGCGGCACGGTCACCGGCGACGCCTCGACGGGCACCGATAGCCTGCGCTCGATCGAGGGCGTTCAGGGCACAATCTTCGCCGATTCCTATGATGCGACAGGCTTTGGTCAGGCTGGCGCACTCAACGTCGGCAACAACGGCGCTTCCAACAATTTCGAAGGTCTCGGCGGGGACGATGTCGTCACGGGCAACGGCAGCACGAGGCTGATCTACGGCAGCGCTACGGGCGGTGTGACCATCAACATGAGTGCCGGCACGGTCACGGGCGATGTGTCCGTCGGCCATGATAGCTTCACCAATGTCAACGCCGTCAACGGCAGCAATTTCGCCGATCTTTACGACGCGACCGGATTTGTCGGCCCGAACAACAATTTCAATATATTCCAGGGCCTGGGTGGCGACGATCAGGTCATCGGCAATGGCAACACTCAAATTCAGTATGGCAATGCCACCACCTCGGGCGTGACGGTCCATCTGGCGGCGGGCACCGCGAGCGGTGACGGTAGCGTCGGCCATGATACCTTCACCGGCGTCAACCAGGTTGTCGGCAGCAACTTTGCCGACGTCTACGACGCGACCGGCTTCAACAGCGTCTACGGAACGTTCAACAACTTCATGGGCGGTGCCGGCAACGACACCATCACCGGAAACGGCGATACGCAGATCACGTTCGGCAATCCGACGGGTGGTGTTGTCGTCAACCTTGCCGCAGGAACCGTCGACGGCGATGCGTCGGTGGGGCATGACACGATCACGGGCGGCGTCAGGGCTGTCCAGGGCACGATATTCAATGACATCCTCACCAGTGGCGGCGGTGACAACGCCCTGTTCGGCAATGCCGGCAACGACGTCCTCGATGGCGGTGCCGGGAACGACTATCTGAGCGGTGGTACCGGTGCCGATACCTTTATCTACGCGACCGGCGATGGTTCGGACTACGTCCAGGACTTTCTCCATAGCGATGGTGACAAGATAGATCTGACCGGCGTCAACGGAGTGTTCAGCCTTGCCGACGTGCAGGCTCACGCGACACAAATCGGTTCAGACACGAGCCTGGACTTCGGGGGCGGCAACACGCTGTATTTGCAGAACGTCAATCTCGGCAATCTCACCGCTAGCGACTTCGTGTTCGGAACGCCGATCATGGGAGACGACAATCCCAATACGTTGGTGGGTACGGCGCACAACGACACGATCGTTGCCCTCGGGGGTAACGACAAGCTTGAGGGCGGCGACGGTCTCGACCTTCTCGACGGTGGATTTGGCTTCGACCGGGCCATCTATGCCGCTGCTACGGGCGGCATCATCGTCAACCTCGCGGCCGGCACCGCCTCGGGGGCGGGCGTCGGAACGGACACGCTCGTCAACATCGAGGGGGTGATCGGCAGCGATTTTGCCGACACGTTCAATGCGGCTGGCTTCATCGGTTCGACCGGTCTGCCCGGCGTCGCCAATGGTCAGAGCGAGTTTGAAGGGCGTGGCGGCAACGATATCGTTGTCGGCGATATCAACGCCCTGGGCCAGATCGTGACCCGTCTGTCCTATCTCGGGGCAACCAGTGCGGTTGCCGTCGACATCGCTGCAGGGACGGCGGATGGCGACGCCTCCGTCGGCCACGACACCTTCTCCAACGTCTCGACGATCTGGGGCTCCGGCTACAACGACACGATCTACGGCAGCAACAATGCGTCCTTCACGTATGAGACCTATGAAGGTCGCGGGGGGGACGACTATATCGACGGCCGCGGCGGCTACGACCAGGTCACCTACAATTCGGATACGACGACCACGTCGGGCATCTATGTTCACCTCGCCGCAGGCACCGTGAACGGCGACGCAACCGTGGGCACCGATACGATACGCAACGTCGAGGCCGCCCGCGGCACCAATTTCGACGACACGTTCGATGCCACCGGATTCGGCCAAGCCGGGGCAACCAATGTCGGCTCCTCCGGAACCTTCAACGACTTCGCCGGCGCCGGCGGCAACGACACCATCATCGGCAACGGCTTCACCCGTCTGAACTACCAGATCGCGGCCTCGAGCGTCAGCGTCGACCTCGAGACCAGCGCCATCGGGACGACCAATGCGGTCACGGTTGCCGGCAGCGCCACCGGTGCGACCGAGGGCACCGATACCTTCACTGGTGTCAATGCGGTGCAGGGCTCGACCTTCTCGGACACGCTGCTCGGCAGCAGCTTCAACAACAACTTCACCGGTCTCGGCGGCGACGACTATATCGACGGTCGCGGCGGCTTCGACACTGCGATCTACAACAGCCTCAGCACGGTCACGGGTGGTGTCACCGTCGACATGGCGGCGGGTACTGCGACGGGCGACGCGTCGATCGGCACGGATACGCTGCGTTCGATCGAGGGCGTTCAGGGCACGGGCTATGCCGACACCTATGTGGCGACGGGCTACGGGCAGGTCGGCGCGCTCAATATCGGCAACAACGGCACCTTCAACCAGTTCGAGGGCCTGGGCGGCGACGACCAGATCACTGGCAACGGCAACACACGCATCCTCTACGGCAACGCGACGGCTGGCGTCACCATCAACTTCCAGACCGGGACAGCCAGCGGCGATGCCTCGGTCGGTCACGACACATTCTCCGGTGTCAACAGCGCGACCGGCAGCAACTTCGCCGATGTGTTCGACGCAACCGGGTTCGCCGGCTTCAACGTCGTGCAGGGCCAGGGCGGCAACGACACCATCATCGGCAACGGCAGCACGCAGATCCAGTTCGCCAACGCGACCTCTGGCGTGATCGTCAACCTCGTGAACGGCACCGCGGATGGCGACGGTTCCGTGGGACACGACACCATCACGGGGGTGACAAACGTTTCGGGCTCGAACTTCGACGACACGATCACCGGGTCCAACGGCAGCGACCAGCTGTTCGGCAACAGCGGCAACGACCGGCTCAGCGGCGGAGCCGGCAGCGACGTCCTGAACGGCGGCACCGGCGCTGACACCTTCGTCTATGCCGCCGGCGGCGGCGCCGACACCATCGTCGACTTCCTGCAGGCAGACGCCGACAGGATCGACCTCACGGGGATCCCTGGTGTCTCGACCCTCGCCGACATTCAGGCGCTTGCCACACAACAAGGGTCGAACACGGTCATCGACTTCGGCAATGGTGACACTCTCACACTGCTGAACGTGACGCTGGCGAACCTCACGGCCGCCGACTTCATCCTGGGGCAAGGCGTGCACCTCACCGGCGATGCCGGCGCAAATACGCTGGTCGGTACCGCCTACGCCGACAATCTGAGCGGTCTCGCCGGCAACGACCGCCTCAAGGGCCTCGACGGCAATGATCTGCTCGATGGCGGCCTCGGCTTCGACCGCGCCGACTATGTCGCGGCTACCGGAGGCATTACCGCAAATCTCGCGGCAGGCTCCGTGACGGGACCAGGCGTCGGCACTGACACGCTGGTGAACGTCGAGGGCATCGTGGGCAGTGACTACGCCGACACGTTCAACGCGACCGGCTTCACCGGCGATACCGGCATTGCCGGCACCAACGCGGGCTTCAACGAGTTCGAAGGCCGCGGCGGGAACGACAGCATCACGGGCGCGACCAACAGCCTGGGTGCGCTCCTGACGCGCATCTCCTACGCCAGCGCAACGGGCAGCGTGACCGTCGATCTGGCGGCGCATTCGGCGACTGGAGATGGTTCGGTCGGCACCGATACCCTGGTGGGCTCGGGCTTCGGGGGCGTTGTCGGCTCCGGCTTCGCGGACCAACTGCTGGGCAGCACCAATGGTCCGGGGACCGTGGAAATCTTCGAAGGTCGCGCCGGCGACGACTTCATCGACGGCCGGGCCGGCTTCGATCGGGCGGACTACGCGCTCGACCCGGCTGCAGTGGGCGGTATCAACGTTCAGCTGGCTTCGGGAATTGTGACGGGCGACGCCGCAACGGTCGGCACCGACACGCTGCGATCGGTCGAATCCGTGCGCGGCTCGACCAAAGCCGACACGTTCAATGCCGTCGGCTTCGGCTCGGGCAGCACAAATGCCGGATCGAACGGGACCTTCAACGAATTCATCGGCATGGGAGGTGACGACAGCATCATTGGCAACGGAAGCACGCGTATTGCCTTCACCAATGCGACCGGCGCGGTGGTCGTTGACCTGCAGACCGGCGCGACACCCGGTACAGGTACCGCAAGTGGTGATGATTCTACGGGCAACGATACGTTCAGCGGTGTCAACGCCGTGATGGGGTCGATGTTCAACGACACCATCCGCGGCAGCAACATTACAACGACGACGGAGACGTTCACCGGCTTTGCCGGCGACGATTTCATCGACGGCCGCGGTGGGTTCGACATCGCCAGCTACAACAACCTCTACTTCTCGACCGGACCTGTTACCATCGACTTCACGGCGGGCACCGCGACCGGCGACGCCTCTATCGGCAACGATACGCTCCGCGGGATCGAGGGGGCCCAGGGCACCAACTTCAACGATGTCTTCACGGCCACGAATTTCGGCGCCGTCGGCTTCCAGAATGCCGCGACCAACAACGTCGGCAACAACGGCAATTTCAACCAGTTCGAAGGTCTGGCCGGCAACGACACGATTACGGGCAACGGTAACACCCGGATCATCTATTCCAGCGCGACCGATGCGGTGACCATCAATCTGCAGGCGGGGACGGCAACCGGCGGCAGCTCGATCGGTACCGACACCTATGTCGGCGTCAACAGTGCGACCGGCAGCAGCCTGAACGACGTCTACAATGCCACAGGCTTCACCGGCGTCACCTCGGCCGGATCGTTCGGTACCTTCAACCTGTTCGAAGGCCTGCTTGGCAACGACACCATCACCGGTAACGGCAATACGCGGGTCTCGTATTCCCAGGCGAGCGGAGGCGGAGTTTCCGTCGACCTTTCAACGGGAATTGTGAGCGGCGCGGCCGGCGCCGATTTCATCACCGGCGGCGTCAACAGCGTCCAGGGTTCGAACCAGGCCGACCTGCTGGTCGGCAGCTCGAACAACGAGTTCTTCTTCGGCGGCGGTGCCGGCGACACGATCAATGCCGGCGGCGGCAATGACGGCATTACCGGCCAGGGCGGCGACGATGCGATCGACGGTGGCGCCGGCACCGACATGGCGATCTTCTCGGGCACGCAATCGCAGTACACCATCACGACGGCGGCTACGATCCAGGTGCAAGACAATGTTGCGGGACGTGACGGCACCGACACCTTGACCGATGTCGAAGTGCTGCAGTTCAGCAATGCCATCGTGCTGCAGTCGGCGGGTACCTTGGGAAATCCGATCGATCTCTCGACGCAGCAGTTCTCCAACTCAGCACCCGTGATTGGAACGGCTGCAGACGATTATCTTCGCGTCGGAAGCAACATCTTCGGACATGCGCTCAATCTGGGTGCGGGGACGGGCGACACCGTCCTGCTCAACGGCACCTTCGGCAACGGCTACACGCTCAATCTCGCCGGCGTCGAGAACGTGATCGGCACTGGCAGCGACGAGTTCGTCAACCTCACGACGAATGCCAACGGGCTGGTCGTCGATCTCGGCGGCGGCAACGATCAGCTCAGCCTCGCGGGCGGTGCCAACACGCTCAGCCTGATTGGCGTCGAGAATATCGGCGGAACCGATTACGGCGCGACGCCCGGCGTCAACGACGTGCTCACCCTGTCGACGACGGTCACGGGCCTGAACATCAGCCTCGGCAACGGCGACAATACGATGTATCTCGCGGCCGGCGCCAACTCGTTCGTGAACATCTACGACGTCAACCACGTGTACGGAACCGCGAGCCTGGACACCCTGACCGTCACCGGTGCGATCGCGGCTGCCAACGGCGTCGCGATCGACCTCGGCGATGGCGAGGACACGATCGTCCTGAACGGAAACTTCGCGGCCTTTGCCGCGACGGGCGTCGAGCACATCAACGGCAATTCGGGTGAAAATTCAATCAGTCTGACCAATGACGTCAACGGCATCGCCATCGACCTGGGCGGTGGAAACGATTGGGTCTCCCTCGCCAATGGCATCAATTCGCTCAGCATCAGCGGCGTCGAAAATCTCAACGGCAGTGATTTCACCGGCGGTCTCAATCCGTCCGACGATATGGTCACGCTGCTGAACACCGTGTCCGGCGTGACGGTCAATCTCGGAGACGGAACGGCGAACGTCCTGAATCTCGCCGAAGGCAGCAACTCGTTCGACAATCTGTGGAACGTGAACCTGCTCAACGGCAGCTCGTCGGACGACGTTCTGACGTTGCAGGGCAGCCCGGCGAACGTGATCGATCTCGGCGACGGCAACGACACCCTGAACTTCAACATGAATGTCTTCGACATCACGGTGACCAATGTCGAAACCATCAACGGCTCCGCGAGTTTCGACCGGATCACGATCGGCAACACGTCGGGCAGCACGACGATTACCGCCGGCGCGGGGGCGGACGAGATCTTCGCCAGCGCAGGCCATGACAACTTCCGCTTCGTCAGCACCGCAGACTCCGCTGCCGGTGCTGCCGATACCATTCACAATTTCGACGCTGCCAATGACAGCTTCACGTTCTCGGGCATCAACGTCGCCGGCGGCCACATCGAATATGTGGATGGGGCAGCTTTGCTCGGCGGTAACCAGGCTTCGGCCCATCTGCAGAACTTCGGGCCGGGTAACGACTATCTCCAGATCGATATCGATGGTGATGGAACGAGCGACATGGATGTGAGCCTGCAGAATGCGAGCGGCCCGCTGCACAATGGCAACTTCCTGCTGACCTGAGAGGGAACCCGCTTCGGAGAAGGCCTCGGCCGCCTCTCTCCGAGGCCATGGTTCTGGCAGGCTGTCTCGAGGTGCATGTCGGCGTCGGAGTGCCGGCGGCTGCCCGTTTTGGATCCGATTGAACCACCGCCGAGGGAACCGGCAAGCGATCCCAATAAAAGACCGCCGCCACCTTGTGTTCGGTGGACCGGCGGTCTGTGATCGAAGGCCGTTTGGCCCTTAAAGCATGATTCGGAAAAGTGCGAAGCGGTTTTCCGGAAAGATCATGCGCAAACAACAACCTAAAGCGCGATGACGATTCATCCAAATCTCATCGCG